>CAYWOF010000164.1:0-6299 GCA_964459825.1 uncultured Phycisphaeraceae bacterium
CCCGCCCCCGGGGCCCCGCGGCCGGCGCCGCCCAACGGCCAGCTGGGCCTGTTCACCGAGTATGTCCCCCATCCCGCGGTCGATCGCCTGCGCGAGCTCAAGCTCGACGCGCTCACCCCGCTCGACGCGTTCGATGAACTCCGCCGGATCAAGCGGATGGCCGAGGACGAGCCCGAGCCGGCGCCGGACGCCGGCTGATCCGCGTCACGGCTCCACCAGCTGCGCCTGTCGCGTGTAGTACAGGTCGAAGACCGCCCGCCACGTCTTGCCGCCGTCGGCCGACTCCTCGATGAAGCTGCGCACGCGCCCATCGGGCAAGGCCTCGAGCGACGAGCGGTGCAGCTCCGTCGTGCCGTCGGCCATCGTCGAGGTGCCCTCGAACCGCATCGCGCCCTTCTCCGAGCGCCCCGTCATGTCGATCACGGTTCCCCCGGCGTCCACCCAGATCTGACGCCAGACCTTTTTCGCGGGGTCGAAGTACGCGAAGCAGCGCCCGACCACCATCCCGGCCTCGCGGCTGGTCCAGTCCTCGGTCAGCAGCATCCCATCCAGGCCGAGCACCACCTCGCTCGTCCCCACGTCCGTGCCGGACGCGTCGCGAACCGTCCATCGTCCGGCCCAGAAATCCAGGCGCCGGCGCTCGTCGGTCTTGATCGCCTCCTTGGCCCGCGCCACCAGCTCCTTGAACCGCGCTTCCTTCCGCAGAATGTGCAGGTCCGGGTCCGTCCCGAGCATGTCGAGGCGCCGGAAGCCCGCCGCCAGCGCCCGCTCCAGCTCCGCGAGCGCTCCGTCCACGTCCCCCTGGAGCGCCAGCGCGCACGCCAGGTTGTACACCGCCACGGCGCGATAGCGCGGGAACTCGGCCGCACGCTTGTGGGCCGCGATCGCCCGGTCCAGCTCGCCCGCCGCGTGCCAGGCGTAGCCGAGCCGGAACCACGCCCTGGCATCGTCGGGCCGGCGTGCCACGACCGCCTCGTAGGCCAGGGCGGCCCCGGCCCAGTCCTCGAGCCCGAAGAGCCGGTCCGCCTCCTCCACCGTGGGACCGGGCTGGACCCCCGCGGGCGGCGTGCCCGGCGTCGGCGGTTGGCCCAGAGCCGGCGTCAAACCGCAGACCGACGCGCCCAACACCGCCACGATCACCGCCCGCACAGGCCACTCCAGGACGCACCTCCGTTTCGAGCCCCACGGCCGACGACCCCGCACACTCTACCGGCCCGGGGCCCTTCCGGCTGCGGGCTCCCGCCGCGACCCCCACTACCCTTCCCCATGCCCCTCCATCACTACGTCACGCTCGGGCGCTCCGGCCTGCGCGTCTCTCCCCTCTGCCTGGGCGCCATGACCCTGGGCCAGGACTGGTCCTGGGGCGCCGATGAGGCCACCTCCCACCGGCTCCTGGACGAATACACGGCGGCCGGAGGCAACTTCATCGACACGGCCAACATCTACACCAAGGGCCACTCGGAGAAGATCATCGGCGACTGGCTCGGCCGGCCGGGCGCCGGCGTCACCAACCGCCGGCGCGACCGCCTGGTGCTGGCCACCAAGTTCATGGGGAACATGTACCTGGGCGACCCCAACGGCGGCGGCGGCGGGCGCAAGTCCATCCTGGGGGCCTGCGAGCAGTCCCTGCGGCGCCTGAGGACCGACTACATCGACCTCTACCTCATGCACTTCTGGGACGCCCTCACGCCCATCGATGAGACCCTGCGCGCCGTGGACGACCTCGTTCGCGCCGGGAAGGTCCGCTACCTCGGCTTCTCCGACACGCCCGCGTGGAAGTGCGCCGAGGCGCAGACGCTGGCCCGCCTGCGCGACTGGTCCCCGGTCATCGCCCTCCAGATCGAGTACTCCCTCCTCGAGCGCACGGTGGAGCACGATCTCATCCCCATGGCCATCGAGATGGGCATGGGCGTCACGCCGTGGAGCCCCCTCAAGGGCGGCATCCTCACGGGCAAGCACGCCCGGGACAAGGCGCCGGCGGAGGGGCGCGGCACCAGCGAGTGGGTGCGCAAGCAGCTGACCGATCGCGCGGACTCGGTGATCGCGGTGCTCAAGGCCATCGCCCGGGAGATCGACTCGACGCCCGCCCGGGTCGCCATCGCCTGGGCCCAGGGACGTCCCGGGGTCGCCAGCACGATCATCGGCGCCCGCACGCTCGAGCAGCTTCACGACAATCTCGCGGCCCTCGACGTCAGGCTCTCGCCCGAGCACCTCGGGCGCCTGGGTGAGGCCAGCGAGCCGCCGCCGGTCTTCCCCCACCAGTTCCTGCGCAACGTGGCCACCGTCCAGCGCGGGGCCGTCATCGACGGGCACCCGAGCGAGCCGTGGGGCATGGCGCCCCAGAACGACGCCGAGCGTTACTGATCCCCGGCAGCGCCGGGCGCCCCGCACGATCCTTCCTTTCTGGTTCCCGCACCCATGCTCACGACCGAACTTCTCCGGACCGAGTTCGCCGCGGCCGTCCCCTACGGCGCCTACGTCGCCACCGGCACGCCGACGCAGCGCGAGAACTGGGCGGCCTTCCACGCCCGAGTCTCCCTCACGCCCGGGCAGCGTGCCCTGATCGCGTCGTTCACGCGGCGTGTCAACATCGTCGCCGTGAGCGGCATCTGGTGCGGCGACTGCGTCCAGCAGCTCCCCATGCTGGCCCGCATCGAGGAGGCGAATCCCGATCGCATCGCGGTGCGCTTCGTCGATCGCGACGGCCACCCCGACCTGGCCCAGGGCGTCCGCCTCAACGGCGGGTCGCGGGTGCCGGTCGTCCTGTTCCTCAACGAGGAGCACGAGTTCGTCGCCCTGGCCGGCGATCGATCGCTGTCGCGCTACCGGGCTCTGGCGGCGCGGAAGCTCGGCGCCGCCTGCCCGCTCCCCGGCGCCCCCTTGCCGGCGGATGAGATCGCCGCGACGCTCCAGGACTGGGTGGACGAGTGCGAGCGCGTCGAGCTCCTCCTCCGCCTGAGCCCGAAGCTGCGCGAGCGATACGGGGACTGAGCCGGGGCACGCGGGCCCGGCCGGCCCGCCCGGTGGCGGCGCCCGGCGGCCAGGGTCAGCGCAGCGCATGCAACCCCCGCTCCTTGCGATGCGCGTTCCATGCCTCGAACGCGGGTGGATGGTCCTTGACCAGCCGGATGAGCTGGGTCGGCGAGCACTCGAGGCGCAGGGCCGCGCCGCGCGCATCCTGCCCGCAGGCCTCGATCATGTCCAGGGCCTCGGCGAGGAGCGCCGGGAAGTCCCGGTGCTCCGGGTTGCACGCGATCCTCCCGGCGCGGCAGCGCTCGCGCCACAGGGCCGACCGGGCATCCCCATCGGGCACGGGACCCCGGACGCGGATTGCCAGCGCCAGGCGCAGGCGGAACAGCGCCACACGCCTGTTCTCCTCGGCGCTGCGCCGCTCGCTCGCCTGCGCCGAGATCCCCGTCGGCCGGTGCGTCAGCGTCACCTTGGTCTCGACCTTGTTGCGGTGCTGCCCGCCGGGACCCGAGGCGCGCGACCGGCCCAGGTCGCACTGCCGGAGCAGCTCCTCGTCCTCGATCGCCGCGGGATGCACGCCCATGATCCGTCCCGCAGTCGCCTGCGCCGGAGACGCCGCCACCGAAGAACGCGGGTCGGCGCTGACGTCCGGGCCACGGGCGGCGCGTTGCCCTCGATCGTGACTTGCCGGTTCCATCGGGTCCCCTCCCATCGCCGATCCATTTCGGTACGCACCGACTTCCGAACGCCTACCCGGTCACCGTCGGCAGGGCCTGGAGCGACAGGTCGCTCGTCCGGCCGGCCTCCAGAAGCCGGTGCCCCAGCCCCGCGATCATCGCCGCGTTGTCCACGCACAGCTCCGGCGCAGGCAGGCGCAGCTCCAGGGCGCGCGCTCGCGCCAGCCTCGCCAGCTCGGACCGCAGGAGCGTGTTGGCCGTCACGCCTCCGCCGGTCAGGAGCGAGCGCACGCCCGCTCCTTCGCCGGCGAGCCGGTCCATCGCCCGCTCGAGTTTGAGGATGATCGCCCGCACCACAGCCCGGCGGAATGCCGCGGCCAGGTTGGACCGCTCCGGCTCCACCGGGGCGCCCGCCTCGCGCGGGAAGACCCCGTCCGGGCCCGGCACGCCCCGCACGGCGTAGAGCAGCGCCGTCTTGAGCCCCGAGAACGAGAAGTCGAGGGAGGTCGGCGAGAGCCGGCTGATGGGGAAGTCGTGGGCGCGGTCGTTCGCGCCGGGTGTCGATGCGAGCCGGTCCAGATTCGGCCCGCCGGGATAGGGAAGGCCCAGGATGGTGGCCGCCTTGTCGAACGCCTCCCCGGCGGCATCGTCGATGGTCCCGCCCAGGCGGGTGAGCTCGATCGGCGACCGGCACCGGTAAATCGCCGTGTGCCCGCCCGAGACAACCAGCCCGAGGGCGGGGAAGAGCGCGTCGGACGGGGGGCCGCCTCCGGCCTCGGCCAGGTAGCCCGCGTAGAGGTGCGCGTGCACGTGGTCCACCCCCACCAGCGGCTTGCCGAGGGACCAGGCCAGGGCCTTGGCCGCGGCCACCCCGACGAGGAGCGACCCGATCAACCCCGGGCGGTGGCCGACGGCGACGGCATCGATCGCGTCGAGGCCCAGGCCGGCGTCGGACAGGGCGCGCCGCACGACCGGGAGGATGCGCTCGGCGTGGGCACGGCTGGCCAGTTCCGGCACCACGCCGCGGTACCGGGCGTGGAGGTCGGTCTGCGAGGCGATGACGTTGGAGCGGATCCACCGGCCATCGGCGACGACCGCCGCGCCTGTCTCGTCGCACGAGGTTTCGAGGCCGAGGACCAGCACGGGCGCGTCAGCCGCCGCCGGGCGCGGCGGGGGCAACGGGCTCCTTCTCCACGCCCGCATCCATGAGCCAGCGTTCGAGGTTGGCCCCGGTCACCTTGAGGCGGGCGACGAGCTTGCCCTCCTTGTCGAACACCTCCAGGCGTCCGCCCTGGGGGTCGCTCTCGTCGGCCCACAGGTCGGTGGGCGCGGGCTGGTCTTCGGGGGCCGCGGCGGTCTCGAGCGTGTCAATGCGGCGCTGGATGCGCTCGAGCTCGCGCAGCAGGCGCTCGCGGAAGGCCTCGGCCTGGGCGAGGTCGTCGCGCACCTGGGCGCCGCCCGCGGGGTTCTCCTGCCCGGTCGGCGTCCAGGCGCCGCCGTCGATGCGCGCCTGGACGGCCTTGACGGCGGCCGCGAGCTGCTTGTCCTTCGAGTGGTCCACGATCCAGTCGGGGTTGGACCAGTCGGGGGCGCTCTCGGTGGCGGCGTTGCGGACGATCTCCTCGGCGCGCCGGACGCGGAGCATCTCGGCCGTCTCCGCGTCCGTCATGGGGACGAAGAAGCCCTGGGTCGGGTCCACGCCCCAGTCGGGGGACTCGTCGGAGCGCTGGATGCACCGGCCCGAGGGCAGGTAGTAGCGCTGCTCGGTGATCTTGATCTGCGCGCCCTTGGCCGAGGGGAGGGAGAGCACGCCCTGGACCAGGCCCTTGCCGAAGGAGCGGGTTCCGACCGCGATGGCGCGGTTGTTCTCGGTCAGCGCGCCGGCGAGCACCTCGCTGGCGGAGGCGCTCTGGGCGTTGATGAGCACGGCGATGGGGAAGTCGGTCATGTCGCCGTCCGGGGTGGCGCGGGTGACCTGCTCCGGGTGGGCCCGGCCGCGGGTGGAGACGATCACGCCCTCCTTGAGGAACATGTCGGCGATGGCGGTGGCCTCCTGGAGGACGCCGCCGCCGTTGAAGCGCAGGTCGAGGATGAGGCCGCCGAGCTCGCCCTTGTGGGCGCCGACGGACTCGAGCGCGGCGCGGACCTCGGCGGAGCTGGTGGGGGTGAACTGGGTGAGCCGGATGTAGGCGATTCTGCGGGCGGGGTCGAGCAGGAACTGCCACTTCCCGCCGCTCTCGCCGTTGTCGGCGCCTCCGGGCTGCCAGTGGAAGCTCTTGACGGTGCGGGCCTGGATGCGGTTGCGCTCGATGGTCATGGGCAGCTTCTGGCCGTCGCGCTCGACGACGATGTTCACGGGCGTGCCCGGCTCGCCGGTGAGGAGCTCGACGCACTGGTCGCTGGTCAGGCCGAAGGTGGACTTGCCCTCGACCTCGACGATCCTGTCGCGGGCCATGATGCCAGCCTTGAAGGCGGGGCTGTCCTCGAGCGGGGTGACCACGGTGAGCCAGCCGCCCTCGGTGTTGACCTGCACGCCGATCCCGACGTAGTCGAGCGTGAGGTCCTTGGTGAACTCGCCGACGTCGGCCGGCGGGACGTAGACGGTGTAAGGGTCGTTGAGGGCCTCGAGCATCCCGCTGATGGCGCCGAGCT
>CAYWOF010000164.1:6309-7533 GCA_964459825.1 uncultured Phycisphaeraceae bacterium
GCCGCCGCGTCGGGCTCGGTCACGTAGCGCTGCTCGATCACCGACTTGACGTCGATGAGCGGGTCGAAGAAGGAGTAATCGGGGCGCGAGAGGGCGAGGGTGGAGCCCAGCACGGCCGTGCCGAGGACCGTGACCAGCGCCGTCTGATAGATCACCCGTCCGGTCTTCAAGGTGGAACCTCCGTGTGCGTGCGTCGAATCGTAGCCCCCGACGCGGTTGGCGCTTCGCTCACCGGGCGCCGCCGCCCCCTACGATGGCCCGATGCCCAAACCGACGGAGCGTGCGGCGATCAAGGTCCAGTCGGAGCGCGCGGTGGTGGCGGCCGTCCGCCTCCCGGAGTCGCGCTACGACCCCGCCGACCCGTTCGGGGAGCTGCGCTCGCTGGCGGAGCAGGCCGGGGCGACCATCGTCGGGGAGCTCTCGCAGGCGATGGACCGCCCGGTGGCGGGCACCTACATGGGCTCGGGCAAGGTGCGCGAGCTCGGGGCCCTGTGCGCGGCGACGGACGCGAGCACGATCATCTTCGACCACGACCTCTCGCCCAAGCAGATCGCCACCATCGAGCGGGAGACGGGGCGGAAGGTGATCGACCGGAGCGAGCTGATCCTGGACATCTTCGCGGCCCGCGCCACGACCTACGAGGCCAAGCTGCAGGTCGAGCTGGCCCAGCTCGAGTACACGTACCCGCGCCTCAAGGCCATGTGGGACCACCTGGAGCGGATCGTGGGGCGCGCGGGGATCGGGGGGATCGGGACGCGCGGCCCCGGCGAGCAGCAGCTGGAGATCGACCGGCGCCTGGTGCAGAACCGGCGGGTGCAGCTCTCGCGCGAGCTGCGCGAGATCCAGGAGCGCAAGCGGCGCGAGGTGCGCGAGCGCCGGCGCGAGCACTTCACGGTGGGGCTGGTCGGGTACACCAACGCGGGCAAGAGCACGCTCTTCAACCGGCTCACGGCCGGGGGGGCCTACGCCGACGACCGCCCGTTCGCCACGCTCATCTCGCGCACCCGGGCGTGGGAGCTGGGGAGCGGCGTGACGGTCATGCTCAGCGACACGGTCGGCTTCGTGCGCGACCTGCCCCACAACCTCATCGCCTCGTTCCGCGCCACCCTCGAGGAGGCCACGCACGCCGACCTGCTCCTCATCGTGCTGGACGTGGCCGACCCCGCGGCCCGGATGCAGTTCGAGACGGTCCAGGGGACGCTCGACGAGCTGTTCGAGGAGGTC
>CAYWOF010000165.1:0-7486 GCA_964459825.1 uncultured Phycisphaeraceae bacterium
CATCACGAACTACCATGAGGGACTCGGGTGCGATCCTCCCGCAGTCCGATCTCCCGAGCGACCCCGCACGCACGTGAGCCTTGCCAGAAGGGAGCGAGACGGATGGCCGCCGACACGCCGCGCGAGATCACCACAATCCTCGTCGCCACCGACATCTCGCCCGAGTCGGCGGGTGCGGTCCTGGCGGCCCGGGCGCTCGCGGACAGGCTGCACGCCCGGCTCCACGCCGTCCACGTGGTCGAGCACGTGCCCGAGTCGGCCGAGCGCGCCATGCCGGGCCTCGGGGCGGCCAAGCGCCGGCACGCCGAGAAGGAGCTGGGGCACTTCGCCGGCTCGCACGGGCTCCAGGCCGGCGCGGGCCTGCGCGTGCGCGAGGGGAGCCCCGTCCGCGAGGTCCTGCTCGAGGCCCACGCGGTCGGCGCCGACGTGATCGTCGTCGGGCGCAAGGGGCTCGGGGCCGGGAGCGGAGCACCGCTGGGCGGGATCGCCGATCGCATCGTGCGACTGTCGCCGGTGAGCGTCCTCGTCGTGCCGTCGCTCTTCGAACGCCCGTTCGAGCGGATCGGCGCCGCGACGGACTTCAGCGAGGGATCGGCCAGCGGGTTGCGCCGCGCCGCGGGACTGGGCGCGGCCCTCGGCCAGGGCGAGATCGCCATCCTGCACGCCTTCGAGGTGCCCGCCGGGCACCACATGATCGCGTCGTGGGAGGACGCCTGCAAGCGCCTGCAGGCCGTCGCGCAGCACCTGGCCCGCGAGCAGTGCGACGCGGCCCTGGGCAGCGCGGTCCGGACGCGCATCCGCGTCGAGGAGGGATCGCCCGGCACGGTGATCCCCCGCCTGGCGGCGGAGGAGAAGCTCGACCTGCTCGTGCTCAGCGCCCACTCGCGCTCGCGCGCCGCCACGGCGATGCTCGGGCACACCAGCGAGCGGATCATCCGCGCCACGTCGTGCGCCGTCTGGGCCGAGAAGGAGCCGGGCCTGGTGCAGGGCGTGCTCGAGGCGCTCAGGGAGTGGACGCGGTAGCGCTCAATGGTGGCGGCGCATTCCAAGGCTCATCCGCGCGCATCGCGAGCAAAGAAGAGCACGCCGGTGTCAAGGGCGTTCATGCAGCTCGTCCCGCGCGGGATAGGGATGTGCGGCGTCATTCGGCGAGCGGAAGCCCGTCTTCGCGATTCCGGCCCGGAGGCGAGCCACCGCCTCGGCGCGGGCCGTGGCGGACGGGTGTTCGAGAGACTGAACGATCACCCGCACGCGCTCGTGCTCGCGCAGCCTCAGGCGCTGATCGGGCCGGAGCACACCGCCGTCGAACGTGGCCTCGGTGATCAGGGTCACAGCTGGACCTCCCGAGCGGTGAAGCGCCGTCGCCGACTACCGCTTCACGCCCACAACGTCGAACACCGGCGGCAGGATCATGAACGAGTCGGGGTCGCTCGACGCCTCGCGCCAGCACGCCTCGAACTCGTGCCGGTCGCGTTCGGTCAGGAAGCCCCCGTCCACCAGGCGCGGCACGTACGACGACCAGAACCGGTCGGGCCAGTACCACATCGTCCCCCCCGGGCGGGCCAGCCGCTCGTTGACGGAGAGGTGCTCGAGCGCCAGGCCGTGGCGCCGGAACACGCCGGGCAGGCGCGCGACGATATCGGGATCCCCGCCCCGGGCGCGCCAGCTCTTGCCCACGGCGCGGATCACGCGCTCGAAGGGCTCGCGGCGCGGGGCCAGGGCCATGGACTCGTAGTTGAAGTAGTCCTGGATGGCGAAGCGCCCCCCGGGCCTGAGCAGCCCCGCCACCGCCCGCACGACCGCCTCCACGTCCGCCACGAAGCAGAGCACCCAGCGCGCGTACGCCAGGTCCACGGTCCCGCGCGCGTGCGGCAGGAGCGTGTCCAGCGCCCGCACGTCCCCGAGCACCCGCTCCACGTTCGTCAGCCGGCGCGCCACCTCCCGGTCGTGCAGGTGCTTAAGGAACACCGCCGACTCGTCCACCGCGTACACACGGCCCGTCGGCCCCACGATCGCGGCCAGGTCCAGCGTCGCGTGCCCCGGGCCCGAGCCCACGTCCAGGACCGTCATCCCCGGCCGGATGTCGCACCGCTCCCACAACGCGTGCGCCGTCGCCGACCACAGCCGGTGCTGGAAACCCAGGCGCGTCACCTCGACATCGGTGGTGCCCAGCACGTACTCCGGCTCCTGGACCGGCGGGGCGCCGGCGCTGTTGGCGGCCGGGGGAGGCGGCTTGGAAGCGGGAGCTCCGGGCATGGCCCGGAAGAGTAGGAGGGCGCCGCGCCCACGTGGTCCCGCCGGCCCAGGCGTGCCGGCGAGATCCGATCGCGACCCGTTCTACCGTTGCGCTCGCGCCGCCCCGGGGCGGGCGACACCAGGAGACCGGCCCACGTCCCCCGTTCGATTGGTCGCGCACGCGGTCCGGTCGTTCCACCCCGCGCGGGTGGGGCGCATGGCGCGCGCCAACTACCGGCGCGAGCTGCGGGCCAGCGCCCTCCTGCCCCTGGCGCAGGCCGCCGTCGAGGGGAGCGTCATCGGCGTCATCGTCAAGACCGGCTACGAGGGGGTGGTGGAGGCCCGGACGCTCAACTTCGCCACCGCGATCCTCACCGGCGCGGGCGAGTGGGCCTACCTGTCGAGCTTCGTGTGGGCGGCCGCCGCCCACGGCCGGCCCAAGGTGCCCCTGCTCTCGCGCATCCAGCTCGCCATGGTGCTCATGGTCGCGGCCATCGCCCTGGCGCCGCGATCGGCCCCCGGCCTGTGGGCGCTGGGGGCAGCCGTGCTGGGGGCGCGGGTCTGCATCGCGGGGGTCCAGACGCTGCGCACGACCATCTGGCGCGCCAACTACCCGCGATCCGAGCGGGCCCGCGTGCAGAGCAAGTTCGCCACGGTTCAGACCGTCGTCATGGCCGGCGCCAGCATCGCCGTGGGCGCCGGCAGCGACGTCTCCGACGGCGCGTTCCGGCTGATGGTGCTGGCCGCGTGCGTGCTGGCCCTCGGGGGCGTGTGGTCGTACGGGCGCATCCGCGTGCGCGGGCACCGGCGCCTCGTGCGCACCGAGACCGCCGGGCACCGCGACCACCGGCCCACGCTCAACCCCTGGTCGATGGTGCGCCTGCTCGCGATGGACCGCGACTACGCCGCGTACATGGCGTGCATGTTCCTGCTGGGGATCGGCAACCTCGCCCTGACGGCCCCGCTCATCATCATGCTGCGCGACCGGTTCGGGTTCGATGCGCTCGAGGGCGTCGTGCTCACCTTCGCCCTGCCCTGCGCGCTGATGCCCTTCTTCCTGCCCCTCTGGTCACGCCTCCTGGCCCGCGTCCACGTCGCCCGCTTCCGGGCCTTCCACGCCTGGACGTTCGTCCTGGCCCAGGCGCTGGTCCTCCTCGCCTCCCTCACCGGCTCGATCGGCCCGGCCTGGGCGGCCGCCGCGGTGCTGGGCATCGCCTGGGGCGGCGGGTCCCTCGCGTGGAACCTCGGCCACCTGGACTTCGCCCCCGCCCACCGCGCCGCCCAGTACATGGGCGTGCACGTGACGCTGACCGGCGTGCGCGGGGTGATCGCCCCGGTCCTCATCGTGGCGGCCTACGAGTGGCTGCGCGGGCTGGGCGGCGGCGAGCGCGGCGCCGAGCAGTGGGTCTTCGGCCTGAGCCTCATCCCCTGCGTCCTGGGGGCCGCGGGATTCGGCCTGCTCGCGCTCGCCATGGGCGAGCGCGCCCGGGGCGCACCGCGCGAGTCGTAAGCCGGCTCGCGCCCGCCGCCGGTGGAGCGGTGGTACCATCGCCCGCCGCGCCAGCCGACGCACGTTCCGGGGCCCGACACCCCGCATGACCCGGACCCACGCCAAGCCCCAGCGCCCCGTGACGCCCTCCGCGCGCCTCATCGTCTCGCTGGCGGCCGGGGCGATGGTCCTGGTCGCCGGCGCGTACCTGCTCTGGCCCCGACGGCCCACGAGTCCGCCCACCCCGACCCCGGCCGGCCCGGGCGCGCCCGAACCCGCGAAGGTCATTCCCGCCACGTACCTCGGCGGGGACTCCTGCATCGCCTGCCACGCGGACGAGGCCAAGGCCTGGGTGGGCTCGCACCACCATCGGGCGATGGAGCGGGCCACCGCGGCGAGCGTGCTCGGTGACTTCGCCGATGCGAGCTTCGAGCACGCGGGCGTCATCTCCACGTTCTTCCGGCGGGACGGACGCTACTTCGTCCGGACCGATGGCCCCGATGGGGTCCTCGCCGACTTCCGGATCGCGTTCACGTTCGGCATCACCCCCCTCCAGCAGTACCTCATCGAGCTCCCCGGCGGGCGTCTGCAGGCGCTGGGCATCGCGTGGGACAGCCGAGCCGCCGCGGCCGGCGGCCAGCGCTGGTTCCATCTCTACCCGGGTGAGCGTGTGGACCACGACGATGTCCTCCACTGGACCCGCCCGAGCCAGAACTGGAACAACCAGTGCGCCGAGTGTCACTCGACCAACCTGCACAAGGGCTACGACGCCACGGCGGGCGCCTACACCACCACGTACTCCGACGTCAACGTCTCCTGCGAGAGCTGCCACGGGCCGGGCTCGCACCACCTCGACTGGGTCCGCGATCCCGCGCGAGCCGCGATCCCCGGCAAGGGCTTGGTGACGGACTTCAGCTCACGCCGGCTCGCCTCGTGGGTCATCGACCCCGTTCGCGGCATCGCCGCGCGCTCGATCCCCCCCACCGACCGGACCGAGGTCGAGACATGCGCGTACTGCCACGCGCGTCGGGCGAGCCTGTTCCAGGCGACTCCCGGCCGGCCGCTGATCGACTCGTCGCGTCCCTCGTTGCTCGAAGAGGGCCTCTACTTCGCCGACGGCCAGATGGAGGACGAGGTCTACAACTACGGCTCGTTCATGCAGAGCAGGATGCACGCCGCGGGCGTCACGTGCTCCGACTGCCACGAGCCGCACGGGCTGGGGCTTCGGAGCCCGGGCAACGGGGCGTGCGCCCTGTGCCACGCCCCGGCCAGGTTCGACACGCCGGCGCACCACTTCCACGCCCAGGGCTCCACGGGGGGCGCGTGCGTCGCCTGCCACATGCCCGTGCGCACCTACATGGTGGTCGACCCGCGCCACGACCACAGCTTCCGCATCCCGAGGCCCGACTTCTCGATCGCGATGGGCGTGCCCAACGCCTGCACCGATTGCCACACGGACCGCTCCGCCGCGTGGGCCGCCCAGGTGATGGCGGGGTGGTACGGTCCCGACTGGTCGCGCCGACCCCACTTTGCGCCGGCGATCCACGCGGGGCGCACGGGCCGGGCCGATGCCGAGGGCGCGCTCGTCCGGCTCCTGCGCGATGCCCGGCAGCCGGGAATCGCCCGCGCCACCGCCCTCGCCCTCCTGCCCGAGTACCTCACCCCCGCCTCGCTCCCGGCCCTGCGCGAGGCGACGGCCGATGCCGATCCGCTCGTGCGTCTGGCCGCGGCGGAGGCGCTCGACGCGCTGCCGCCGGAGCTCGCCGCCGGCATCGGGCCTGGGCTCCTGCGCGATGCATCGCCGGTGATCCGGGGCATCGCGGCCAGCGCGCTGGCAGGTCCGGCCGCATCGCTCCTGGAGGGATCGGACCGCGCGGCCTTCGAGCGCTCGATCGGCGACTACATCCGCGCCCAGCAGGCCAACGCCGATCGGCCCGATGCGCGCGTGAACCTCGGAGTCCTGGCGCTCCGCACCGGCGATCTCGATGCGGCCCGGCGCGCGTACGAGTCCGCCGTGGCGCTGGCGCCCTGGTTCATCCCGGCCCGGGTCAACCTGGCCGACGTGCTGCGCGCCCAGGGGCGCGAGCCCGAGGCCGAGCGCCAGCTCCGCTCGGCCCTGGCCATCGACCCCGGGAACGCCGATGTCCATTACGCCCTGGGGCTCGCCCTCACGCGCCAGCAGCGCCCGGGCGAGGCGATCGCGTCGCTCCGGACGGCCGCGCAGCTGCGTCCGGGCGCCGCCCGCTACGGCTACGCCTACGCCCTCGCGCTGGAGTCCGCGGGCCGGCTCGGCGAGGCGATCGAGGTCCTTCGCGCGGCCCACGCGGCCCGCCCCGCCGACCGTGACGTCCTCTTCGCCCTCGCCGACTACTGCGCCCGCGCCGGCGACCGCACCTCGGCCCGCGACTTCGCGGCCCGGCTGGTCGCCCTGATCCCCGGCGACCCGCAGGCCCGAGGGCTGCTGGACTCGTTCGAGCGCGGAAGGTGACGCAGGCGCGCCCGCCACGCCCCGCGCGAGGGCCGAGCCCCTACAGCTCCCACCCGCTCCGGTACGCGTGATGCACGAACCGCTCCGCCTCCGGCGCGTTGGTCGCCCGCAGCGAGGCCGAGTCCCACTCCAGCCGCTTCCCCACCCGGTACGCCACGTTCCCCAGCAGCACCGCCTCCGTCAGGCTCCCC
The DNA here is from genome assembly GCA_964459825.1 of uncultured Phycisphaeraceae bacterium. GTDB lineage: Bacteria > Planctomycetota > Phycisphaerae > Phycisphaerales > UBA1924 > CAYWOF01. The sequence continues at coordinate 6,404 of CAYWOF010000165.1, forward strand.
GAGTACCGGAAGTTGCAGGTCGTCGCCCCCCCGCCCGCGCGGCAGGCCTCCAGCCACTCCGCGTGGTGCCCGATCGAATCGGGGATCGACCGCTCCGGCGGGGTGAACTCCACGACCTTCCCCTCCCGGATCAACCGGTGGTTGTCGTAGTCGCTGATCACCATCCCCGACTCGCCGACGAACAGCTGCCCATCGCCCCACGCCAGCGGCGACCCGTCCGCGTTCTTGATCGTGCCCAGAACCTCGGGTCGCTTCCCGCCGTCGTACCACGCGATGCGCACGGGCGCTCCATCGCCGCCCGGGCGCGCCGCGTGCTCCCAGCGCACGATCAGCCACGCCGGCGTGCCGACCTCGTGCCGCTCGGGGCCCTCGGCCTCGATCGTCCGCACCGGGCCCGGCTCCAGCGCCCAGTGCACCAGGTCCACGTAGTGGCACGCCATGTCCCCCAGCGTCCCGGTGCCGAACTCCCAGAACCGGCGCCAGTTGCCCGGGTGCAGCCCCTCGCTGAACGGACGCTCCGCCGCCGGCCCCAGCCACAGGTTCCAGTCGAGGCTCGCCGGCGCCGGCCTGGCCTCGCCGAATCGCCCGTCCGACCAGCTCTTGCCGCACCAGACGTGCGCCTCGCGCACCCTCCCGATCGCCCCCGAGCGCACCAGCTCCACCACCCGCCGGTAGTTGCCCCCCGCGTGGATCTGCGTCCCCATCTGCGTCGCGCGCTTCTTCTCCGCGGCCAGGCCCGCCAGCACCCGCGCCTCCTCCACGGAGTGCGTCAGCGGCTTCTCGCAGTAGACGTGCAGCCCCCGGCGCAGGGCCAGCGCCGCCGCCGGAGCGTGGATGTGGTCCGGCGCGGCCACCAGCGCCGCGTCCAGGTCGAGGTCCGCCGCGAGCATCTCCCGGAAGTCGCGGAATCGCCGGGCCTCCGGGAACCGCGCCGCGGCGGCCTCCAGGTACCCGGCATCCACATCGCACAGCGCCGCGATCTGCTCCCCCGCGATCTGCGACAGGTTCCACCCCGCCTGGTTGGCCGTGCCCACCACGCCGATCCGGAGCTTCTCCCGCCGGCGCAGCACCGCCCCCGCCGCC
>CAYWOF010000166.1:0-7478 GCA_964459825.1 uncultured Phycisphaeraceae bacterium
CGCTTCTGGGGGGTCGCCGCCGCCTGACCCTTGCCACGATTATGGACTACACCCTGGCCAAGGCTCCCGGTCCACGGAACCGTGCATCGGGCTCACGCGGCGACCTCGACGAACGGCTCGACCGGGGCCGGGACGCGGCCGGGCTCGGCGTCCCGGGCCGGAGCCCGGGCCACCGCGGGCGCCAGGAGCAGGCGCAGGGAGTTGGCGACGACGAGCAGCGTGCCCCCCTCGTGGGCCAGCACGGCGATGGGCAGGGGCACGGGCCGGCCCAGGCGCGAGCCCACCAGCGTGGCGATCGCCATCGCGACGATGATCCCCCCGGCCAGCAGGATGTTGAACAGGACGATGGCCCGGGCCCGGCGGGCCAGGCGCACGGCCCACGGCACCGCGGTGAGGTCGTCGCCCAGGAGCACGATGTCGGCCGATTCCAGGGCGGCGTCCGAGCCGATCGACCCGATGGCGATCGAGGCGTCGGCCGCGGCCAGGGCGGGCGCATCGTTGACCCCATCGCCGATGACGCCGACGGCCCGGCGCCGGCCGGGCTGGGATCGGCGCTCGCGTTTCATCGCCTCGACGAACCGGACCTTGTCCTCCGGGAGCAGCTCGGCGTCCCACTGGTCGATGCCGACCGCGTTGGCGACGTGCGCGGCGGTGACGCGGTTGTCGCCCGTGAGCATCCGGACGGGCCGAACCCCCAGCGCGTGGAGGCGCTCGACCATCGGACGGGCCCCCGGACGGATCGCGTCGGAGAGGACCAGGACGGCCGCATCGCCCGAGGCGGGGGCCCGGGCCGGGGCATCCGGCGCCGTGCCGGGGTCGAAGTCGGCCGATCGGGCCACGACGACGGCGATCTGCCCTCGTCCGCGCACGGTGTCGAGCACCTCGCGCACGCGGGCGCGCAGGCAGACGGGGATCAGGGGCTCGCAGTGGTCGTAGGTCCCGAGGCGCGCGGGGACTCCGGCGACGATGGCCGCCAGGCCGCGCCCCGGGAGGTCGCGGGGCTCCCTGGCCTCGGGGCGGACGATGGCGCGCGCGTCGGCCGCCTCCACCACGGCCCGGGCGATGGGGTGGGTCGAGCCCTCCTCGAGGACCGCGGCGACGGCGAGGAGCTCGGGCCCCTCGGACCAGGCGACGGCGTGGACCTGGTGCAGGCGCGGGCGCCCGAAGGTGAGCGTGCCGGTCTTGTCGAGGCAGACGGCGCCCAGGCGGGCAAGGCGCTCGATCGCCTGCCCGCCCTTGAAGAGCACGCCGGCCCGGGCGGCGCGGCTGATGGCCGCGAGCGTGGCCGTGGGCGTCGCGATCACCAGGGCGCAGGGCGAGGCCACGATGAGCAGGGTGATGGCCGTGCGCGTCGCGTCGGCCAGGGGCGCGCCCAGCCCGCGCCACCAGACCAGCAGGACGAGGGCGCTGATCGCCACGACCCCCAGGGCGTAGGGCTGGCTGAGCCGGTCGATGATCCGCTGGAAGGGCTCGCGCTGCTGCTGGGCCTCGATGACCAGGTTGAGGATCCGCTGGAGGCTCGACTGCGCGGCCGGGCGCAGGACCAGCGCCTCGATCGGGTGCGCCGTGTTGATCGAGCCGGCGTAGAGCTCATCGCCGGGCCCGACGGATCGCGGCAGGCTCTCGCCGGTGAGCGAGCTCTGGTCCATGGCGCTGACGCCGTCGGCGATGGTCGCGTCGGCGGGCACCGACTCTCCGGGCCGGATGAGGATCCGGTCGCCCTCGACGAGGCGCTCGGGCTCGATGTCGACCCACTCCGCGTCGCGCCGGACGGAGGCGTGCGTGGGCATGAGCCGGTGCAGGGCCTCGACGGCGTGGCGCGTGCGGCGCATGGCCCGATCCTCGAGCGCGCCGGAGAGCGTGAACAGGAAGAGCAGGAGGGCCCCGTCCTCCGGGTGGCCGGAGAACGCCGCGAGGCTCGCCGCCACGACCATGAGGGCGTCGATGTCGAAACGCAGCTCGAGGAGGGAGAGGAGGGCCGCCCGCCCGCCATAGACCATGCCGATGGCGAGGCTGGTCCAGACGAGGGAGAGCTCGACGAGCGGGTGGAGGAACCCGGCGCCGAGGTACTTGGCCGCCAGCCCGAGCCCGAGGAGGACGCCGGCGGCGATGGAGGCGGGGAGCTCGCCGGGGAGGGGCGGGATGCGCGGCGGGCGCGCGGGCGGCGCCGGATCGCGATCGCCGGGCTGGCAGCACCGCGAGGGCATCGAGAGAGGGTATGGGCGGAGGGGCGCCGGGGCCGGGCTCTAGCCCATCACGGTGTCCATCTGCTTCTTCTGCGCGGGCGTGAGGCCCTCGACGGGGACATCCTTGAGCAGGCCGTCGATGATCGCGTCCGTGGTGATCTGGTCGGCCTCGGCGTTGTAGTTGGTGAGGATGCGGTGGCGCAGCACGGGCTTGGCGACGGCCCGGATGTGCTCGGGCGTCACGTGGAAGGAGCCGGACAGGATGGCGCGGGCCTTGGCCGCCAGGACCAGGTACTCGCTGGCGCGCGGGCCGGCGCCCCAGCCGACGTAGTCCTGGACGATCCGGGGGCGTTCCCAGCCGGCGTCCATGGGCTCCTTGACGCGGGTGGCGCGCACCAGGCGCAGGGCGTAGCGGATGACGTGGTCGGCGACGGGGGCCTGGCGGACCATCTCCTGCACGCGCGTGATGTCGGCGTGGTTGAGCACGGCGTGGATCTGGGCGTCGCGCTTGCCGGTCGAGCGCTTGACGATCTCGACCTCCTGGTCGGCCGTGGGGTAGCTGATCTGGATCATGAACATGAAGCGGTCGAGCTGGGCCTCGGGGAGCGGGTAGGTCCCCTCCTGCTCGATGGGGTTCTGGGTGGCCAGCACGAAGAACGGCGCGGGCAGGTGGTGCTGCACGCCCCCGATCGTCACGTGGCGCTCCTGCATGGCCTCGAGGAGGGCCGCCTGGGTCTTGGGCGGCGTGCGGTTGATCTCGTCGGCGAGGATCACGTTGGCGAAGATCGGCCCCTTGACGAAGCGCAGCTCGCGCGAGCCGGTCGCCTTGTCCTCCTCGATCACCTCCGTGCCCGTGATGTCGCTGGGCATGAGGTCCGGCGTGAACTGGATGCGGGAGAAGCCGAGGCTGAGCGTGCGCGCGATGGTCGAGATGAGCAGCGTCTTGGCCAGGCCGGGCACGCCCACGACCAGCCCGTGCCCGCGGCAGAAGATGCACATGAGCACCTGATCGACGACCTCGTCCTGGCCGACGATGATCTTGCGGATCTCGGTGCGCAGGCGGTCGTGGGCCGAACGCACCTCGGCCACGGCCTGCTCGGGGTCGGCGGCCTTCACGGCGGTGGAGGCGGAGGCGAGCGGATCGGGCATGGCGAGGTCCTCCGTGATCGATGCGCCGCATCATACGGGGCCGGAGCGCGGGTCAGGGAACCGGCCCACGGCCCGCCGGGCACCCGGCTTCAAAAGCAATCCGACCGCGATGGATCGCTCCAATCGCGGCCGGTCGCGGAGACTGTCCTTCGTTCCACCGTCCAGGTTCTACCGGCGGAGCGGATCGGCGTTTCACCGGCCGGAGCCGGACTTCTCCAGGGCCTTCTGGAGCCGCTCGAGCCGGTCGGCCAGGTCGGCCAGGCGCTTGTCGAGGGCTTCCATGCGCGCGCTGAGGTCGGCGACCCGGTCGTCGGAGGCGCCGGCGCCGCCGCCGGGCGTGAAGAACTGCCAGCCGCCCTCGCCCTTGCCCGCCATGGGATCGTGCTGGCGCATCCAGAGCTGCTCGCCGTTGGGGCCCTGGAACCGCTGGAGCATCTCGCCGAGCTTGGCGGCATCCTCGCCCTGGAGCTGGAGCTGCTTCCACCACTCCGGATCGATGGCCATGGCGCCCGGGCCCTTCGGGGCGAGGTCGCCCTTCCACTCGAGCGTGCCCTCGGGCGTGGCCAGGGTGATCGCCCCGAGCTTCTCCTGGTCGTAGGCCTCGAGCCTGATGGTGGCGCTGCGCTCGGCGCCCTTGCGCAGGAAGCCGATCCGAACCTCGTCGCCGGGCTCCTTGGAGCGGAGCAGCTCGCGCAGCTTCTCCTGCGTGGCCTGCTCCAGGCCCTCGACCTTCACGATGACGTCGTTCTTCTTCAGGCCGGCCCTGGCCGCGGGGAGCTCCTCGATGACGCGATCGAGGACGATGCCGTTGCCCTCGTCGAGCTCGAGGTAGGCCCGCAGGGCCTCGGAGGGGTCGGACATGGTCACGCCGAGCATGACCTTCGGGGGCGTCCAGTCCGCGGGGAGCCCGCCGGCCAGGCCGGGCTGGCCGGGGAAGGGGGCGACGAACGCACCCTGGCCGCCGGGCCCGAAGAACTTGAACTGGCCGGAGCCGGTCCCGATCGAGCTCTGGCCCACGTTGAACGTGGCCAGGACCTCCCCATCGTCGCCGAGGATCTCGATCCGGCCATCGGAGCGACGGATGCGCTTCTCGGGCACGGCCTTGCCGTTGACCTTGGCCGAGACCTCCCCATCCTTGACCGTGATCTCGTAGGTGTCGTCCCCGTCGCTCTGGCTGGCGTGGAGGAAGACCGAAGCGCCATCGGAACTGGCGATGGCCTCGTGGCCCCCGCTCCCGCCAAGGGGCTGCTCGAAGCTGCCCGAGAGGCCGCCCCCCTCGGTGCCGGACGACTTGGCCCGGGCCTTGGCGGTCGCCTGCCCGTCGCCCTCGGTCCGGGTTCTGGTCTCGACGCGGGTCTGGCCCAGGGCGCTGCCCGCGAGCAGGAGCAGAGCGGCCGCCCCCGCGATGGTGGTCTTCGGCATGGTGTCTCGCATGGTGTGATCTCCCGAACGGAAAGGGTGTGGGACGCGGAGTCAGCCGGGGTGGCCGGGCCGGGCCGGGGTGAACTCGACGGGAACCGGGACGGGCTGGCCGAGCTCGTCGCTCCCGAAGCGGTAGAGGTCGTCCACGACGGCGCGTTCGACGATCTGTCGAACATAGATGACCTCGAAGCCCTCGCCCGTCGCCTGGCGCCGGCTGTTGAGCAGGACTTTCGCGGGGACCTCCCCCACGACCTGCCCCTGCTTCTGGCCCTCATCGACGTAGTACCGGAGGGCGTCGGCCGGGGAGCCGAAGGAGGTGGGCAGGAGGCTCGCCCGGTTGTCGGACGGGCCCGGCTGGCCGGACGGGCCGATCAGGCCGGCGGTCCAGGCGAGGGCGACCATCGCCGCGACCGCCCACCCGCCCCAGGTCCCCACGAGGCGGAAGCGCTCGCGGAGCTGGACCGAGGCGTGCTCGTGGAAGGGGACATCGACGGCGTCGGCGACGCTCACCGCGCACGCGACCTCGGCGGCGAGATCGGCCTGCTGGCGCTGGGCCTCGGCCAGCTCGCGCCAGAGCGAGGGCTCGCGCTCCGCCAGGAGCTTGAACGACGACCAGTCCGCGGTCCCGGCCTCGCCATCGATGATGCGGCTGAGGAGCAGGTCCACGTCCGGGTGCTCCCGCCCTCCCGTATCCCCCGCGTGGCCCTCGATGGTGCTCATGGTGAACCCTCCTGCTTTCTCTGGCCGGCGAGCGCGGGCTCGTCGGCGAGCTCCCGCAGCATCCGGCGCCCCCGCGCGATCCGGGTCTCGATGGTCGTTTCGGGCAGGCCCATCAGCTCGCCGATCTCGCGGTAGCTCATGCCCCGGACGCACCGGAGCAGGAGCGGCTCGCGGTACCCCTCCGGGAGCGTCCGGGCGAGCTCGATGAGGCGCCCGCCCTCCTGGCGGTCCGCCAGGGTGCGGGGCGGGGCCGGGGCGGCCTGGGCCGCCTCGAGACCGGCCTGGTGGTCCTGCTTCCAGGTCTCCACCGCCCGGCGCCGGACGCCGGTGCTCCGTCCCGAGGCCCGGGCCGCGTTGATCGCGACCGTGCGCAGCCACGGCCGGAGCATGGCCCCGTCCCGCAGCTTGCCGATGGTCCGGACCAGGGTCATCGCCACTTCCTGGAGCAGGTCCTCGAGGTCCGCCTCGCGCGGCTTGTGGGCCAGCAGAACGCCCGCGACCCAGCGGCGATGGTCCTCCCAGACTTCCTGGAGGGCGTCGGCCTGCCCGCGCATGGCGGCCGCCACGACCGACCTGTCCACGCCGTTACTTCCGTCGCTCACGGCTGTCTCCGCGTCGTACACCCACAGGGATGCGCCTGCGGGTGGTTTCCGGCAGGCTCCGGGGCCCGCCCCGGCTATTCTCAACCGGCCCGGGGGGCGCGGGTGCCTATCGGCCGCGACGCCCTTCGAGCTGCGATCCCATGCCCGACCAACTCCCTTCCAAGCCCGTCCAACCCAAGCTGTCCAACCCCAAGACGATGTCCTTCGGCGACCACCTGGAGGACTTGCGTCGCCGGGTCGTGTTCGGGCTGCTGGGGATTCTGCCCATCTTCATCGGGTGCGTGGTCTTCGGGGAGACGCTGCTGGAGCTGCTGCTGGCCCCGGCGCGTCGGCAGCTGCTGCGGGCGGGCCAGGCCGCCACCCTTCAGACGACCGGCCCGCTGGAGGCGTTCGGGGCGTACTTCCGGGTGGCGACGATCCTGAGCCTGGTCGTGGGGGTTCCGTGGCTCATCTACCAGCTCTGGCTCTTCGTGGCGCCGGGGCTGTACGACCACGAGAAGCGGTTCGCGCAGCTGCTGGCCCCCCTGAGCGCGCTGATGTCGCTGATCGGGGTGCTCTTCCTGTACTTCGTCATGCTCCCGGCGGTGCTGTCGTTCCTGATCGGGTTCGGCGCCGGGCTGGCGGCGCCGCACGTGACGACGGCGCCGGTGCCGGCGGGGGTGGTGCTGCCGATGGTGCCGCTGCTGGAGCACGATCCATCGAGCCCGGAGGTGGGGCAGCACTGGTACAACTCGACGCTGCACGAGCTGCGCCTGGCCGTGCCCCGGAGTGACGGGACGGTCGAGGTGGTGGGGACCTCGCTCAACCGATCGACGGGGATTCTCCAGCTCTACCGGGTGCGCGAGTACGTGGGGATGGTCTTCGGGATGGGCCTGGCGTTCGTGCTGGGGTTCCAGCTGCCGGTCGTCGCCCTGCTGCTGGGGTGGGTGGGGATCGTGGACCGCCCGTGGATGGTCCGCAACCGCAAGTACGCGATCTTCGGGTGCGCGATCGCCGCGGCGATCCTGACGCCCTCGCCCGACCCGATGTCGATGCTGCTGCTGGCGGTGCCGCTGGTGCTTCTGTACGAGCTGGCGATCGTGCTGATGCGCCTGGTGCCGGCGGACCGCGTGGCGGCGGGGACGTGGTGGTCGCGGCGCGGGCGGCGCGAGGCGCACGATGCGGGGGACGCGTGAGCGCCACCACCATGAGCCGGTGGCTGCGCTGGCTTCGGGGAACGCCGGCCCCTGCCGGTCCGCCGGCGGGCGCCACGGATCGGGACCTGGCGATGATGCGCCGGGCGCTGGAGCTGGCGCGAGGCGCGGCGGCGGCGGGCGAGGTGCCGGTCGGCGCCGTCGTGTACGAGACGGCGACGGGGCGGGTCCTGGGCGAGGGGGCCAACGCGCGCGAGGCCGGGCAC
>CAYWOF010000167.1:0-1494 GCA_964459825.1 uncultured Phycisphaeraceae bacterium
GCGCCCGAGGCCGGCGCCGCGCCCGATCCCGAGGTGGTCGTGGTGCCCGCGGCCGCGGCGGGGGTGCGCCCGTGATCTTCCTGCGCCTGCTCTTCCAGACCGTCTTTCTCGCCGTCGGCCAGATCTGGGCCAACAAGATCCGCTCGGTCCTCACCACGCTGGGCATCATGATCGGCGTGGCCGCCGTCACGGGCACCGTCGCCGCCACCGACGGCCTGCGCCACTTCGTGCTCAACGAGTTCGAGACCTTCGGGGCCAAAAAGGTCTACATCGACGGCACCCTGCCGCGCAACCAGTGGCACACCGGACGCTGGCGCGAGGTGCAGATCACCGAGCGCGAGATCGACGCCATCATGACCCGGTGCTCGTCGATCACCCGCATCACGCCCCACTGGTTCTGCACCTTCGACGTCCGCGCCGGCAAGACCGAGGTCAAGTCCGCGCGCGTCGTCGGCATCTGGCCCGAGTGGCACGGCATCGAGAACCGCCTCGTCACCGAGGGACGCCCCTTCTCCCGCATCGACGAGGAGGAGCACCTCCAGGTCTGCATCATCAACGACAAGGCCATCGAGGAGCTCGACCTCGGCAAGAACCCCGTCGGCACCTACATCTTCGTCGGCGGACGCCGCACCAAGATCGTCGGCGTCGTCGAGACCAAGGACCTGGGCATGATGTTCGGCGGCGGCGACGTGCAGACCGAGGTCTACGTCCCGTTCTCCACCGCCAAGAGCATGAACCCCAACGGCTGGCTCAACTACGCCCTCGCCGAGCTCTCCGACCCCAAGAAGTCCGACGAGGTCCAGGCCGAGATCCGCTTCATCCTGCGCAAGATGCGCCACCTCGAGCCCGAGGACGAGGACACCTTCGACGTCCAGGTCATGCAGCAGTTCATCGACCAGTTCAACTCCATGGCCGCCGGGCTCACCGCCCTCGCCGGCGGCATCGTCGCCATCTCCCTGCTCGTCGGCGGCGTCGGCATCATGAACATCATGCTCGTCTCCGTCAGCGAGCGCACCCGCGAGATCGGCCTGCGCAAGGCCGTCGGCGCCCGCCCGGCCGTCGTCCTCATGCAGTTCCTCGTCGAGGCCGTCGCCCTCTGCCTCGTCGGCGGCGCCGTCGGACTCGTCGGGGGCCAGGGCCTCGTCATGGGCCTCCGGGCCATCCCCGACTCACCCCTCGAGGCCGCCGCCATCCCCATGTGGGCCGTCGTCATGGCCGTGGGGTTCTCCGCGGCCACCGGCGTCATCTTCGGCATGTTCCCGGCGATCAAGGCCGCCCGCCTCGACCCCATCGAGGCCCTGCGCCACGAGTAGCATCTCCGCCATGCCCGGCCCCGAGCGCGCACGCCGAGCCTCCAGTCCGCTCCCCGGCACGGCGCGCGGCCGGGCCGCCGAACGCGGAACTCCCACCCGCCGCTTCCCCATCAGAGGACCGACGCCGGCGCCCCCCCCGACCCCCCGCCCCCCGGGTGCCCCCCCCCCGCCAGGCCGGCCG
>CAYWOF010000167.1:1504-7460 GCA_964459825.1 uncultured Phycisphaeraceae bacterium
CGCCGCGACCCGCCTCGCCGCCCCCCCGCCGACCCCCGGCCCCTCGGTTGCACCCCCCACGAAAGGCGGTCCGCCTTGAGCAGGCATCCAGCCCTCCCCCTCGCCGGCCTCACGCTCCTGGCCGGCTGCTCCAACCCCCTCTTCCCGCGCGACGCCGACTACGGGCGCCAGATCGCCGCCGAACGCCTCCGCTCGATCGAGACCCTCCCGCTCCGCGAGTACGCGCGACCGCAGCCGGCCGAGCCGCGCGATGCCGTCGAGGAGGCCCAGCGCCAGTTCGCCGCGGCCGAGAAGGTGGACCTGGCCCTCGAGGAGTGCCGCGTCTCGGCCCTGACCCAGAACCTCAACCTCGAGGTCGCTCTCATCGATCCGGCCATCGCCGCCGCCAACCTCTCGGAGGAGGAGGCCCGCTTCGAGTCCACCTTCACGCTGCGCACGCTCTGGTCCGAGACCGACACCCCCACGACCGACGTCACGCAGTCCTCGCAGGCCGAGTTCACCCTCATCGAGCCGGGCGTGACCGTCCCCCTCCGCTCCGGCGGCACGGCCACCATCGGCCTGCCCATGAGCCGGAGCCAGCAGAACGCCGCCACCGCCCTCGTCTTCGAGTCGTACGCGGCCGATCTGGCCCTCTCGTTCAGCCAGCCCCTCCTTCGCAACGCCGGGCGCTGGGTGAACACGGCGCCCATCCGGATCGCCTCCTACAACCGCCAGGCCGCCGAGGCGCAGACCAAGCTCGCCGTGATCCGGGAGCTGACCGGCGTGGACCGGGCGTACTGGGCGCTCTACGCCGCGCGCCGCGCCCTGGAGGTCACCCAGCAGCAGCTCGAGCTCGCCCAGGCCCAGCTCGAGCGGGCCGAGCGCCAGGTCCGCGCCGGCAAGGTCGCCGAGATCGAGGTCATCCGCGCCCAGTCCGGCGTGGCCGACCGCCTCGGCTCCATCATCACCGCCCAGAACGAGGTGCTCTCGCGCCAGCGCGAGCTCAAGCGGATCATGAACCGCCCGGAGCTGGACGTGGACTCGCCCACGCACATCGTCCCCACCACGCCCCCCGACCCCGTCCAGTACGAGCTCGATCCGCCGGCCCTGATCGCGGGCGCGATCGACCAGCGCATGGAGCTGCTCGACGTGGAGCTGCGCCTCCTGGCCGACGCGGCGAACATCGACATCGCCCGCAACGCCCTGCTCCCCCAGGTGGACGTCGAGGCCAGCTACCGGATCAACGGCCTCGGGGGCTCCGAGGGCGACGCGCTCTACGACAACGATCTCTCCTCGATGGCCGCCAACAACTTCGAGGACTGGTCCCTGGGCCTCACCGGCTCGATCCCGATCGGCAACGAGGCCGCGCGCTCCCGCCTCCGCCAGGCCGTCCTCTCGCGCCTGCAGCGCCTCTGGACGCGCGAGGCGCAGCGCCAGCTCGTGCGCCAGGAGGTCCTCGACGCCGTCGACCGCATCCAGGCCGACTGGCAGCGGATCCTCGCCGCGCGCCAGTCCGTCATCCTCAACGCCCGCACCCTCCAGGCCGAGCAGCGCCAGTTCGATGTCGGATCCTCGACCAGCACCGACGTCCTCAACGCCGCCACCGACCTGGCCCTCTCGCAGCTGGCCGAGATCCGGGCCCTGACCGACTACCAGCTCGCCCAGGCGGACCTGGCCCAGGCGACCGGAACCCTCCTGGGCGCCGCCCGCGTGGACTGGGCCCCGGCCGAGCCCACGCCCGAGGAACTCCAGCGGGCCCGCCCCGAGGAGCCGGTGGACCGGAAATAAGCGCCGCGTGCGCCCCCGGCGCGGGCACGGGCCGGCGCGCGGTCCGACCCGCCCCGGCACGCGTCCGCGCCCTCTCGGCGGGCCGCTTTTCCCGCGTACAATCCGCAACTCTCGCCCGTGCGCGGGGTACACCCGAATGACGGAGGTGACGACATGAAGCTGCATCGCAAGGCCCGGCGGGGCTTCTCCCTGCTGGAAATCACGTTGGTCCTCGTCATCATCGGCGTGCTGGCCGCCGTCGCGGCCGTGTCGCTCTCGGGCCAGGGCTACAAGGCCAAGCGCAGGGCCACCATCATCAGCATGACCACCATCAAGAACGCCATCGACACCTACAAGCTCGAGCACTCGACCTTCCCACCCACGCTCCTGACGCTGGCCACGGGCGCGAGCGCCCTCCTCGACGGCAAGAAGCTCAAGGACGCGTGGAAGCAGGAGTTCGTCTACTCCGTCGGAGGCACCGAGGAGCAGCCCTACCAGCTCACCAGCCGGGGCGACCCCGACAAGCCCGACGACGACATCAGCGTCTGGACGATGGACAAGGAGTGACCGTGCCTCGGGCGGGCGACAGGCGGGTGCCGGACCGGCGCGGGCGATCCCGGACCATCGGCCGACCCACGCCACGACGCGCCCTGACCCTCCTGGAGGTCGTCCTCGCCACGGCCATGCTCGGCCTGATCGCGGGCGCCATCTTCGGCGTCACCGGCTCCATCACGGCCGGGCAGGTGCGCCAGCAGCGCCGCCTCGCGGCCGCCGAACTCGCCAACCGCCTCGTCCTCTCGTACCTCGACGATCCGACCAGGATGCCCAGCCCGTCGGCTCCCCTGACCCACGCCGGCGAGCGCTACCGGTACGAGTACACCGTCGATCCCGTGCGGTTCGACGAGGTCGGCGCCGAGGTGCGCCAGTCGCACGCCAGCCTCGGCCTCGACCGCTTCGAGCTGGTGACGGTGCGCGTCTGGTTCGAGGCCGGCTCGCGGGACAACCCCATCACCGTCACGCTCCGCCGCATGCTCGACCCGCTCTACATCCGCAACCCCGACTCCGGCAAGAACCTCATCAACTCGCCCGAGGCCTGGCAGAAGCTCATCGAGCAGATGAGCCGCATGACCCGCGAGGCCGGTCCGGGCACGCCCGCGCCGGCGGGCGCGAGCGAGCTCGTGCGGGGCCGGACGGGACGCCGCTCGCGCGCCCACGCGCCGGGGATTGGGGGGGGGGGGGGGCGCCGATGAACCGTCGCGCCTTCACCCTCATGGAGACCGTGCTCGCCTCGGCCCTCGCCGGGCTGGTGGTGACCGGTGCGCTCGCCGTCATGGCCGCGCTCGATCGCACGGACGCGCGCCTGGGCGTCCGGTTTGTCCAGGCCAACGAGCTCTCTCGCCTGCACACCGCCGTCGAGCGGGCCCTCGGCGCCATGGTGATGAGCTCCGAGCCCCCGCCGCCGGACGAGAACCCCGGGCGCTCCGCCTCGGTCCGGCCCCAGCGGCCCGAGCGCCGCGCCGAGCGCCCCGCGCCCCGGTTCCTGCTCGGGCCCGATCCGGCCCCCGCCCTCCAGCGCCTCGTACCTCGGCGGCCAGGGCGCTACCGAGACTCCCCAGCGGCTCGAGGTCGTCGTTGCCGATGCGCCCGTGCCCGCCGACTACTGGACCGTCCTCGACCCGGCCCTCGCCCAGCGCGAGGCCCAGCGCCGCCGCGCGCGCGGACCCCAGCCCATCGCCTTGGTCGGCGGCGGCCCTTCGCGCGGGGTGTTCGAGCTGCGTCCCGACACCGCAACCCGCTGGGCCGATCCCGGGTCACGCAGCGCGAGGGCCGCGGCGGGCAGCGACGGCTGGACGCTCTGGTGGCGCCCCCTGCCCCGCGAGGCCCCCGTCGACCCGCGCCAGCTCGACCCGACCGCCGATGAGCTGGCCGTTCCGCTCGCCTCGGGGCTGACCCGCTGCCGCTGGCGGGTCTTCGCGAACCGGCGCCAGGGCGACGAGATCAACGCCGTCTGGATGCACGAGCTCCCGGCCTACGTGATGCTGGATGTCCAGACCACCGCGGGCCTGAGCGCCAGCTGGGTCTTCGAGGTGGGGTGGACCAACGGCCCGGAGTTCCCGCGCGCCGAGCCGGGCGAGGACGCGGGCGAGCCCGCCGAAGGAGAGACTGGCCGGCGGACCTCGCCGACCTCCTCGGGGGTTACGGATGCCGACGCGAACGGGACCACCTCCAAGCGCCGCCCCCGGAGCCCCTCCCGATGATCCGCCCGCGTCGCCAGCACCACGTCGGCGATCGTCGGGCCTTCGCCCTCCCCCTGGTCGTCCTCCTCTCCCTGGTGGTCGGGGTGATGACGACCGTCATGCTCGAGCGCCAGGCGGCCCAGACCCGCCTCACCCAGCACCAGGTCCATGCCGCGCTGGCGCGCCACATGGGCCTCGGCATCCGGGAGGTCGTCGGGCAGTGGTCCATCTCGCTCCTGTCCCAGCCGGTCGAGAACATGCTCGCGGTGGACGGGCACGCGGCCGACCTCGTCATGCCCGGCGGCGAGGTGGCGGAGGTCTACCTGTTCGACGGGCAGGGCAGCGTGATGGCGGACGTCTCGAAACTCGCCGGGCGCGATGCCCAGGACGCCGCGGGCATCCTGGAACAGCTCGCGGCCTCCCACGGAGGGGCACCCCCCGAGGCCCTGCTTCGGCGCGTGGGGCCGGTGGTGATCAGCGCCGCGAGCGCGCCGCCGGAGGTCCTCGAGGCGGTGGTGCTCCACCTCAAGGGCAACCCGCACTCGGCGCGGCGGTTTGCCCAGGACATCCTGGAGGCCCGGTCCCGCGGACCGCTGACCGATGCCGACCTCGCCACCGCGGCCAACGCCGCCGACCTCAAGCCCGAGGATCGGACGCGCCTGCTGAATCTGGTGAAGGCCAAGCCCACGCTCTGGCGGGTCGAAGTGGACTTCTACTCCCCCGTCGGATCGGGCGGCCGGGAAACGCTGTCGGGCCGCTTCGCGGGTGAGATGATCATCGGCGGGGAGGCCGCCGGCCAGGGGTCGGCGACGATCCAGTCCCTTGGCCCTTTCCTTGCATGGCGGGAGTTGCCGATCGAATAGGATTGGGAGGGCGCGGGACGGGCTGACGAAATCCGTACCCCGCGGGAAGGAGCCGAAGCATGGCGCGACCCGAGTCACACGTCGAACGCTCCCGCCGCTACGTCCGCATCGCGCAGGTGGCCGGCGTGGCCCTGGCCGTGTCGGCCGCGGCCCTGTGGGCCCTGGAGCTTCCCGGGGTTTCGTCACTCCCGCAGGCTCCGGACGCAACGGCCCCGACGGCGGGCCAGCCCATCGCGCAAGCGCCCGCACCGGCGCGTCTGGACAGCGACGCCATCGCCCTCATGGCCGAGGGGCTGGAACAGGCGCGCAAGAAAGCCGACAAGCCCAAGCCCGACGACGGGGGCACGCCGCCGCCCCCGCCTCCGGATGAGAACGACTGGCGCTACCTCGGGGCCATCGAGGAACCCGGACGGCGATTCGCGCTTGTCGCCATCGAGGGCCGCCAGCGGGTGCTCCGGCCGGGCCGTACGGTGGGTGCGACGAGGCTGCTGGATATCCAGCCCGAGGCCATCACGGTCGACGATGGCTCGGGGCCGCGCGAGATCGCCCTGGCCGAGCGGACGGGCCCCTCGGTGTCGTGGATCACCATGCCCGGCGCCGGCCCCGGCGGGGCGGCCCTCGAAGTGGGCGACCCGAGCGTTCCGGCGATGGGCGCGGGGCGGACGCCCGCGGCCATGGGCGGCGCCGGGCCGGGCGGTCGTCCCAACTACGCCGAGCAGATGCGATTGCTCCGTGAGAAGCGCGAGCGTGAGGCGTCCAACCGGCGGATGAAGGAATACACCGAGCGCAACTACGGCGCGCCGCCCGTTCCGCCCATGCCGGCCCCCACGGGAGATGACGCGGCCGCGGGCGATGCCGCGGGAGGCGCCGGCGACGCCGCGGACGGTGACGGCGTGCCGGAGGGAGCCGCCGGTTGAGCGCGCATGCCTGCTATCTGATCCGAGCCGATCGTGGAGCGCGCCTGGCCTCCGTCCGCCTCGTGGGCGAGCGCACCGATGAGTCGTGGTCGCCCGCCCAGGAGGCCCCCGAGGGGGCCGCGCAGGACCTGGTTGCCGCCGCCGCGTGGGTGGCCGACCGGCTGGCCCTGGGCGGACGGCGCACCGGGTGGAT
>CAYWOF010000168.1:0-7405 GCA_964459825.1 uncultured Phycisphaeraceae bacterium
GGGCGACGCGCGCGCGCTGCTCCCGGCGCAGGCGGGCGACGTGCTGGCGCAGGCCCCAGGCGAGGGGCTCGGGGACGAGGTCGAGGCCGACGGCGGTGTGGGCGCGCCGGCGCCGGACCCACTCGCAGGCGATGGCCCCGGTCCCGCAGAAGTCCTCGCGGAACGAGACGGGGCGTCGGCGCCGCAGGCGCCGGAACTCGCGCAGGACGAAGTCCACGTCCGCGCTGGGCTCCTGAACCGAGCGCAGGTAGCAGTCGTACCTGTCGGCGACGCGCGCGCGAGGGGTGCGGCGGGTTGGGCGTCGGGGCGGCAAGGGGCGGGAGTGTAAGCGGTCGGGACGTGGATGGCGGGGTGGGGCCGGACCGATGCAGTCCTATAGTCGGCCCCGCGCCGGGCCGCGGGGCGGGGGGGAGGGGGCGGAGCGCCGGATGGGAGCCAGCCGATGCGTCTGACCATGGTGGGCACCGGGTACG
Organism: uncultured Phycisphaeraceae bacterium; assembly: GCA_964459825.1. Lineage (GTDB taxonomy): Bacteria > Planctomycetota > Phycisphaerae > Phycisphaerales > UBA1924 > CAYWOF01. The sequence continues at coordinate 474 of CAYWOF010000168.1, forward strand.
TCGGGCTCGTGACCGGCGTCTGTTTCTCCAACACGGGCAACGACGTGGTCTGCCTGGATGTGGATCACGAGAAGATCGCCAAGCTGCGCCGGGGCGTCTGCCCGATCTACGAGCCCGGCCTGACGGAGATGATGGCCCACAACGTGGCGGCGGGGCGCCTGACCTTCACGACGAACAAGGCGGAGGCCTACCGCGACGCCGAGATGATCTTCATCTGCGTGGGGACGCCCACGGGCGAGAACGGGCAGACGGACCTGCGGTACGTGCTGACGGCGGCGGACGACATCGCCGACACGATCGCGGCGCTGGGCCCGGGGCAGGCGCCGAAGGTGGTCGTCATGAAGTCCACGGTGCCCGTGGGGACGACGCTCGAGATCGAGCGGCGCATCCGCGACCGGGTGGGGCCGGACATCCCCTTCCACATCGCGGACAACCCCGAGTTCCTGAAGGAGGGGGCGGCGATCAACGACTTCAACAAGCCCGACCGCGTGGTGGTGGGCGTGTGCGATGAGAGCGTGGCCGAGCGGTTCCGCGAGCTGTACGACCCGTTCGTGCGCAACGGGCACCCGATCTTCATCATGGATGTGCCCTCGGCGGAGATGGTCAAGTACGCGTCGAACAACTTCCTGGCGACGAAGATCAGCTTCATCAACGAGATGGCGAACCTGTGCGAGGCGTACGGGGCGAACATCAACCGCGTGCGCGAGGGGATGTGCTCGGACCGGCGGATCGGGCACGAGTTCCTGTACCCCGGGCTGGGGTACGGCGGGTCGTGCTTCCCGAAGGATACGCTGGCGTGCATCATGATGGGGGACAAGGCGGGGATGCCGGCGCGCCTGTCGCAGGCGGTGCACGAGGTCAACCAGCGCCAGCGCGAGCGGTTCTTCGACAAGATCCTCGGGCACTACCGGCGGAGCGGGGGGCTGACGGGCAAGACGCTGGCGTTCTGGGGGCTGGCCTTCAAGCCGCGGACCGACGACATCCGCGAGGCGCCGGCGCTGACGCTGATCCGCAAGGCGCTGGGCTACGGGGTGGCGGTGCGCGGCTTCGACCCGGTGGCGGCGGAGAACGCGATCGGGGAGCTGGGGCCCGGGCCGGTGATCTGCGACGACATGTACGACGCCGCGGCGGGGGCCGACGGGCTGGTGGTGTGCACGGACTGGGACGAGTTCAAGAGCCCGGACTTTGCACGCCTCCGCCAGACCATGCGCCAGCCGGTGGTGTTCGACGGGCGCAACCTGTACCGCCCGCAGCAGATGCAGACGCTGGGATTCCACTACTACTCGGTCGGGCGCGGGGCGGTGGGGCCGGGCTGAGGCACGGCGGGGGCGCGGGTTGTACGCTGGCGGCATGCTGCTCGCGCGGCGCTGCATGACGACGCTCTGGGATACGGAGGCGAGGATCGACGTCGAGCGGGCCGACTGGCTCGACCGCGGGCGATCGCTTCCGGCGGCCTCGATCGACCTCCTCTACGCCGACCCGCCCTTCAACACCGGCGCGACGCGCCGGGCGCCGCCCGGGGCGGCGCGCGTGGCGGGCCGGGGCACGACCGGCGAGTACACCGACTCCTGGCCGGACGTCGGCGCGTGGGCGGCGTGGCTGCGGGCGCGCCTGGAGGCGACGCTGCCCGCGCTCAAGCCCAGCGCCGGCCTCCTGCTCCACATCGACTGGCGCACGAGCCACCACGCGCGCCTGCTGCTGGATGAGCTGCTGGGCCCCGACCGGTTCGTCAACGAGCTGATCTGGTCGTACGGCCTCGGGGGCTCATCGGCGCGCCGGTTCGCGCGCAAGCACGACACGATCCTGTACTACTGCCTCGATCCGGCGCGGTACTGGTTCGAGGCGCCGGCGGTGCCCGCGACGAGCCGGCGCCTGGCCGGGCGGACCAAGAAGGCGACGGACGTGCTGGACATCCCCGCGATCAACAACATGGCCGCCGAGCGGACCGGGTACCCGACGCAGAAGCCGCTGGCGCTGCTGGAGGTGCTGGTGCGGGCGTGCTGCCCCCCGGGGGGGACGGTGCTGGACCCGTGCTGCGGGTCGGGGACGACGCTGGTCGCGGCGGCGCGGGCCGGGCGGCGGGCGATCGGGTGCGACACGAGCGCGGAGGCGGTGCGGATTGCGCGGGAGCGCGTGACGCGCAGGGGTTGAGCGCCTCCGGCGAACGTGGTCCGGGCGGGGAGACCCCACGCGGAGCGAGTGGGTGCCCCGGCGCTACGATGCCCGCGCATGGTCGCCTTCCTCGGCCGCTGGTACGCCCGGCGGATCGTCAACGTCAACGTGAACGTGGTGCTGGCGGGGTTCCTCGCCGGGGCGTTGACGGTGATCCCCGTTCATCTCACGCACTACGTGGGGGTGAACGCGGCGTGGGCGATCGCGTTCGTCGCGGTGGGGTCGGACATCGTGCTGGATGTGGCGATCTACTACGCCCTGCACTGGCTCGCCAACCACACGCCCAACCGGCACCGAGCCCCGCCCCCGCCGGGCGTCGCCCGCCTCGGGTTCCTGCGCGATGCCACGCTCGTGCAGTTCGAGCGCGCCATGCTCGCACCGGCCTACTACCTCCTCTTCTTCTGGACCATCCAGATCATGGTGCAACGCGGCATCGCACGCGAGTGGGCGACGATCGTGGGGGTTGCCGTCGGCCTGGCCTCCACGCGGCTCCTGCACACCCTCTGGATGCTCCGCTCGGCGCGCCTCAACGCCCAGCGGGCCGCGGCGCTCGCGGCCGCGGCGCCGATCCCGCCTCCCGCCGAGGCGGCGGCGCCGACGCCGGTCATGCCTCCGATCGCCCCCCAGCGCCACACCGGGTCGCCCCGCTGACGCGCACCCTCCCGCTCAGTCCACCCCCATCAGGATCTCCATCGTCCGCTGGTCGAGCTTCTCGTACGGGAGGGGGCGTGCGGCCATGGCTGCACGGTCGAAGGCCATCCCCAGCAGCGTCTCGGCGCGGCTCTTGGTGAAGGCGGAGGTGAGCTCGTCGAGGTCCTTGCCGGGCCGGTGGATCTCCTTCAGGAGCCGGCGCACCTCGCCATCGGCCGCCCAGCGCCGGGCCTTGTCCTTCAGGATCAGGTACGTGCGCATGCACCCGCGGGCGAACTCGATGACATCGGCGCGGTCGGCGGTGCGGTAGGCGTGGGCGTCGAAGTGGCGGAAGCCCTTGTACCCCTGCTCCTCGAGGAGCTTGACGAGGAAGAAGGCGTGCTTGAGGTTGGCCGAGCCGAAGCGGAAGTCCTGGTCGTAGCGCCCGAACTCCTGGTCGTTGAGGTCGATGTGGAAGAGCTTGCCGGCGGCCATGGCCGACGCGACGGCATGGACGAAGTTCAGGCCGGCCATGTGCTCGTGGGCGACCTCGGGGTTGACGCCGACCATGTCGGGGTGCTTGAGGGTGGGGATGAGGGCCAGGTAATGGCCGGTGGTGGCGAAGTAGATGTGCCCGCGCGGCTCGTTGGGCTTGGCCTCGAGGGCGAAGCGGTAGTCGTACCCGCGCTCGCGGGAGTAGTCGCACAGGAAGTCCAGGGCCCGACGGAAGCGGCCCTCGGCCTCGATGGGGTCCTTGGCGGCGTCGGTCTCGGTGCCCTCGCGTCCGCCCCAGAAGACGTAGATCTTCGCGCCGAACTCGGCGCCGAGGTCCATGGCGCGCATGGTCTTCTGCACGGCGTAGGCCCGGACCTCGGCGTCGGTGCTGGTGAAGGCGCCGTCGCGGAAGACGGAGTCGGTGAAGAGGTTGGTCGTCGCCATGGCGACCTTGAGCCTGGTGCGCTTGAGGGCCTTGGCGAAGTCGGCCTTGATCGTCGTCGCCTCGGCCGGGGACGCGTCGATCGGCACCAGGTCGTTGTCGTGGAAGTTGACGCCCCAGACGCCGTGCGAGTCGCCGCCGGCCTCGCCGAGGAGGTCGACGATCTCGGCGGGGGCCAGGCGCGGGCGGGTGGGTTCGCCGAAGGGATCGCGTCCGGTATTGCCGACGGTCCAGAGGCCGAAGGTGAACCGGTCCGATGTTGAGGGCGTAAACGCTGACAAGGTCTTGCTCCTTGGGGGGCCCGAGAGTGTCTCGCACTTTGGCCCGCGACGCAACAGGTGTTCAATGGCGGCCTACGGCCGGCGGAAAACCAGCGAACCGATGGACGAACGGGTGCAGCGGGAATGGCGTCGCAGGATGTGGACGTCCGGGCTGGCTGGAGGGGTCGCTGCGCTGGCCCTGATCGGGGGGTGTCTCCTGCTCACGGTCGGCGCCGGAACGCTCGTGTTGCTCGGGGCGGCCGTCCTTGGGGACCCAACACCGCGGGCGCTTCCGCAGGGGTACAGGTTGGTGACGATCAACGGCTACCAGACGGCAATCGTGTGCGAGAGCGGCCATGTTGTGGTGCCCACGTATTTCCCCGCGGCGGAACACGCGTGGGTCACGCTGGTCGGGAGCGCGGGTCCGTGGGTTGGCGGAGAGGTTCGCGGCGAACGAACGGGCGACCTCCGAGGCTACTTCATCTTGAGCACTGCCTCGGGACAGGAATGGGAAAACCTCGCGCAGCCGGACTGGGCGGAGAAGTGGCGGGAGCTGACGGGTGGGGAGCCGCCCGCTTTGGTGGCGCCTCGCCAATACTCTTCGGATCCTTGACCACTCGACGCGTTCCCTCGGCCAGACTTTGCCCAGATCCGCTTTGCCTTGTCCCGCAGACTCTGACTTCGCCCCCATGTGCGGTATTGCCGGCATTCTCCGAGTCCACCCGCCGGGGCAGGCTCCGCCGCCGCCCCACGTGGCGATCCCCGAGGCGTGGCTGGACATCCTCGACGAGTCGATCAGGCACCGGGGGCCGGACGGGCACGGGCGGTTCCGGGACCGGGCGGTGCGCGCGGACGGGTCGGTGGTGGATGTGGCGTTCGTGCACCGGCGGCTGTCGATCATCGACCACGCGGGCGGGCATCAGCCGATGGTGCTCTCCGGTCCATCCAACCGAGCCCCAAGCGCCAGCGCGGGGCCCGGCGGCCCCGCGCGTGGGGATGCAGACCCCGAAGTCCGGTCGGGCACGGCACCCGGACCCGTCGCTGGCGCTCCGGGCTCGGTTGGGATCCCCTCCGGCACCGATCCCGAGCCCTACCGGCGCACGCTCGAGCACGCGCTGCGCCCGTGCCCGCGCTGCGCGGCCTTGGGCAAGGGCACCGTCGCGGTGGTGTTCAACGGGTGCATCTACAACCACCGAGAGCTGCGCCGCGAGCTGGAGGGGGCGGGGCACGAGTTCAGCACGGACCACAGCGACACGGAGGTGCCGGTGCATGGGTGGGGGGAGTGGGGGCTGGAACTTCCTGCGCGGCTTGAAGCTATGGCGAGCGCCGCGATCTGGAACGGCGCGAGTGCGGAGGGATTCCTCTTCCGTGATCGTCGAGGCGAGAAGCCCTTGTTCTATTCCCACGATGAGAGGCACACGATCTGTGTTTTCGGAAGCACCGCGGGGGCAGTCTTCCGCGTTCTGGCTGGCAGCGCGGATCTCGCCTCCACGGTTCGCTCGACCTGGTTGTCAGATCCGACACGGAGGGCAAGTTCGCTGGCCGACTGGATCGCTTCCGGCGGTGCTGGCCACCTGCCTCTCTTCGATGTTCTGTCGCTCCGCCATGGCGACAGGTTCAAGCTGTTCTGGCCGCAAGACGGAGAGCCCTCAGGGCCCGGCCTACAGGCGTGGGCTGACGAGACTCGCCCCCGTCGTGACCGGGCTCTGGATGCCGAGAGAGTGGAACAGCTTCTTGAAAGGGCAGTCGAGTCGCGCCTGGAGGCGGACGTGCCGCTCGGAGTTTTTCTCTCGGGCGGCGTCGATTCATCCCTGCTGGCATTGCTCGCCAAGCGCCAACTCGGTCGTGTCGCGACCTTTACCGTTCGGATGCCGGACCGTCGCTACGACGAGTCGGGTCAGTCCGCCGATGTCGCGGAAGCTATCGGAGCCGAACATCAGACTCTTGAGTGCGCGCCCGCGCCAGCGTCGGACCTCATCGCACTGATCCAACAGGCTGGGATCCCCTTCGGGGATTCATCCCTGCTGCCGGCGCATTGGGTGAGCCGAGCTTCACGAGCGCACGTCAAGGTCGCGCTGACCGGCGATGGAGGGGACGAATCGTTCGCGGGATACAACCGCTACCAGGCGGCCGGATTGCTCGCTTGGTCGTGGCCCGCACTGGCGTTGTTTCCCGCGGGGTTGCTGGGGCAGGCGGATCCCAAGTCGACCTGGTCGAAGCTAGCCCGGCTGATCCACGCTTCCCGGGCCGATGGCTACATCGACCTGTCGCGCGTGTTCCCATGTAGCGACGTTCGTCGGTTGATGGCCACGGAGGGTCCCAGGCGCGGGCCCCTGGCGAGGGAGTTGGCACCTCCATCTGCCGGCATTGCTCATGCGATCGGTGTGGACATCGCCCACTACCTGCCCGACGATCTCCTCCGCAAGACCGACACGGCGTCCATGGCCGTTGCGCTGGAAGTCCGCGCACCGTTTCTCGATCGAGACCTGATGGATGCGGCGCTCCGGGCGCCGATCCGAAACCTCATGCCCCGCGGCCAGCGGAAGGGGTTGCTGCGGGCCGTTGCCCGCAAGTACTTCCCGCCCGAGATCGTCGATCGGCCCAAGATGGGCTTTGCCATCCCCATCGGCGAGTGGTTCCGTTCCGACTACGGGCAGATGCGCCAGCTGCTGCTGGACCACCTGAACGGGCCCGAGCCGTTCGGGCCCGACCACCTCGGCATCAACGCGATGATCAACATGGACTTCGTCCGCCAGATGCTGCGCGAGCACGACGCGGCGGGCGAGAAGTCCCTCTGGCCGTGGAAGGGGCGCGACCACTCCCAGCGCCTCTACATGCTCCTGGTGCTCTCGATCTGGGCCAAGTGGCTGGGGTCGCTATAGGGCGGCCCGGGTGCCACTGACCCCCTTGTGCCACTGATCCACTTGTGCCAC
>CAYWOF010000169.1:0-7404 GCA_964459825.1 uncultured Phycisphaeraceae bacterium
ACGGGCATGAAGGGCGGACCGTGGATGGTGTGGACGATGGCCAGCGCGGCGTGCGGAACCTGTCCACGCGCTCCAGCAGGCTCCCCTCGGGCCCATGGATGGGGCCGAAGGCCAGGTGGACCTCGTGCCCGCGCCGCGCCTGGCCCTCGCAGGAGATGATGGTGTTCTCCTGCGAGCCGCCGAGGATGAGGCGGGTTGAGATGTGGAGGATGCGCATGGGCCGTCACACGAGGGGACGGAGGGCCGACCAGAGCCGGCCCGCGGTAGCGAGCGCCTTGCCGGCGTCGGTGCGCGTTGTTCCGGACCCCGGATACCGGGCTTCGACCGCGGCGCTGCTCAGCTCGCTGAGGTCCTCAATCGAGAACTCCCAGCCCGCGACGTGGCGATCGAGCAAGGCCGCCAAGTGCACCAGATCGTGCACCTTCGGCGGGCGGCAGCCTCGCGCGACCAGCGCGGCCTTCATCAGCTTCTCGGCCCCCTGCTGCGCGTGGAAGCAGACGGCATCGAAGTTGGGATCCGTGTCGACGCCGAACTCACGTTCGGCGGTCTTCAGATCGCCCACCGCCTTCTGCAGCCACTGGGCGACCTCGGCGCTCGCGTGCACGGTGGCCCGCGAGTCCTTGTGAGAGGAGGTGCTCACGCCGCGGCGGAGTAGAGAACCACCCCGCTCTCCATCGCATCCAGCACGATGGGATCGCCGCGGTCGGCGGCACTGGCGACATCCCGTGGCGAGCGGACCACGATGTCGATAGCGGTCGCGGCGGTCAGCCCCGCTCGGATCCTGGCCGCCAACCGGTACCTCGGCCCCTCCACCGGGAGGACGACAAGCAGGTCAACATCGGAATCTTCGTGCGGAGCGCCGTGAGCGTGCGAACCGAAGAGCACGATCTTCTCGGGCCGGTATTCGGCCGCGATCTTCGACGCGAGGGCCTGGATATCGGCGCGCGTGACCATGCCCGAAGTCTACGACGTTCCCGCTCGTCCGGGCCGTGGCGGGGCGGGGGGCCCAGGTCCCGCATTCCGGGTCGGGGTTCACGTCATCGCCACCGGATCGATGTCCACCGCCGTGTGGGCATCGCTGGTGAGCAGGCCCCGGCGCCGGAGGTCGTCGAGCGGGCCGTGCAACGCCCGCGCGGTCGGCGCGATGATCTCGACCGCGAAGCGAAAGTGGCCCGCGATGCGCTCGATGGGGCACGGCGCCGGCCCGAGCACGCGAACCTCCCCTCCCCGGGACCCCGAGGCCTCGAGCGAGTCGGCGAGGGCCTTGGACTCGCCGGCCGCCCTGGCCCGGTCGCGGTTGCGGATGACGATCCGCGCCATGCGCGTGACGGGGGGCAGGCCGGCCCGGTCCCGCAGGGCCAGTTCCTCGTCGGCGAAGGCCGGGTAGTCGTGGGCCGCGGCGTGGACGATCGCGGGCATCGCGGGGTTGTGGGTCTGGACGATGACGAGGCCGGGGGCGACGCCGCGACCGGCGCGCCCGGCGACCTGGCTGACGAGCTGGAAGGTGCGCTCGGCGCACCGGAAGTCCGGGATGGTGAGGGCGGTGTCGGCGTCGATCACGCCGACGAGGCGCACGTTGGGGTAGTCGAGGCCCTTGGCGATGAGCTGCGTGCCCAGCAGCACGCGGAGCGAGCCGGCCGCGAAGCGGGCCAGCGTGCCGAAGTAATCGCGGGCGGAGCGCATGGTGTCGGAATCCACCCGGAGCATGGCCTCCTCGCGCGGGAGCCCCAGCGGCGCGAGGATCGAGGCCAGTTCCTCCTCCACGCGCTGGGTGCCCGTGCCGAGGGCGACGGTGCGCCGGCCGCAGACCGGGCACGTGGCGGGCAGGCGCTGCTCGGCGAGGCAGTGGTGGCACCGGACGAACTCGAGGCGCCCGGGGCGATGCAGGACCATCGCCGCGGCGCACTCCTCGCAGGCGAGCACCCAGGCGCACCGGGTGTCGGGGCAGGAGATGTAGCTGGAGTACCCGCGCCGGTTGAGGAGGAGGATGACCTGCCCGCCCTCGCCCAGCGTGCGGAGCAGGGCGGCCTCGAGGGTCGGGCCGATGGCGCGCCGGGCGCCGGATTCGCCGGGCGGGCCGCCCGCACGCTCGCGGCGCTCGGCGATCATGTCCACGACCCGTACGGCGGGCAGCCGCCCGGCGCCGCCGACGCGCCGAGGCAGCTCCCACAGGCGGTACTTGGCGTGGCCCCGCGGCGCCCGCGCGTTCATCCAGCTCTCGAGCGAGGGCGTCGCCGAGGCCAGGAGCACGGGGCACCCCTCGATCTGGGCGCGCTTCACCGCCACGTCGCGCCCGTGGTAGCGCGGCAGCTGGTCCTGCTTGTACCCGCTCGAGTCGTGCTCCTCGTCCACGACGATGAGCCCGAGGCGCTGGACGGGGGCGAAGATCGCCGAGCGCGCCCCGACGACCACGCGGGCCGTCCCGTCGGCCGCGCGTCGCCACTGGCGGTGGCGCTCCGACGCGGTGAGGCCCGAGTGGAGCACGGCGACGGCGGTGTCGAAGCGGCGCAGGAACCGACCGGCGGTCTGGGGGGTGAGCACGATCTCCGGGACGAGGACGATGGCCGACTGGTCGCGCGCCCGGACGCGCTCGATCAGACGCAGGTAGACCTCGGTCTTGCCCGAGCCCGTGACGCCGCGCAGCAGGTGCGGCGCGAACGAGCCGAGGGTGGAGGCGATGCCGTCGATCACGCGCGCCTGGTCGGGCGTGGGGATGGGGGGGGCGTCCTGGCCGGCCGCCTCCACGGGCCGGCCATCCCAGACCGGGGCGCCCGCGCGGACCTCGGATCGCTCGACCTCGCGCAGCAGCCCGAGCCGGATGAGACGGTTGATGGGGCCGGCGTTGATCGCGCCGACCCGGGCGGCCAGGGCCCGGGCCTCGGCCGGGAGCTCCGCGGGGGCCAGGCGCAGGATCGCCTCCCAGGCGGCGCGCGCGGTCATGGTCAGGCCATCGGTCTTGAGGATCGGCCCGGCCTCATCGGGCGGAACGGGCTCGACGAGCGTGCGAGTGCGCCGGCCGGTGCCGTGCTTGACGGCCGCGGGCATCATGGCGCCGAGGACCATGCCCAGGGGGCAGAGGTAGTACTCGCTCATCCAGCGGGCGAGCTCTACGAGGCGCTCCGGGAGGGCCGCGCCGGTGCGCCGGAGGATCGCCTTGACCTTGCGGGGGTCGAGCGTGCCCAGGAGCTCGCGCCCGCCGACCGTGACGACGATGCCCGCGGCGCGCCGGTCGCCCCGGCCGAGCGGGACCTCGACCCGTTCGCCCACGGCCAGGGGCGGCTCGGCGGGATCGAGGGGGGGCGCGGCGTACGTCAGGCCATCGCCGGCCCGCCCGCCCTCGCGGGTCTCGATGCCGCGCTCGACCGCGACCCGCACGAAGCGGCTGGCGACGATGGGCGTTGGCTCGAAGAGGGAGTCCATGGCGAAGGGCGCGGGTCGAACCGGGCCCCGGGAGAGGGTACACGCGGGCGCACCGGGGTTTCGGGGGCCATCCGCGGGAACCCTCCGAGGAGGACGGGGTCTACGCGTACCGCACCCACTCCAGGCAGAGCCCGCCCGGGGGGAGCGTCGGGCCGGCGTTCCGCCGGTCGCGGGACTCGATCGCGCGCGTGACCTCCTCGGGCGACTTCTTCCCGAGCCCGACATCCAGGAGCGTGCCCGCGATGATGCGCACCATGTTGTAGAGGAACCCGCTCCCGCTGACCTCGATGCGCACGAGGCGGGGCGTCGAGGAATCGTCGCCGGCTTCCACGACGCGGCAGTCGAAGATCGTGCGGACGGTGGTCAGGCGCCCGTGCCCGGCGGCGGCGAAGCCCGCGAAGTCGTGCTCGCCGATGAACCGCCCGGCCGCGCTGCGCATGGCGGCCACGTCGAGCGGGCGCCAGACGTGGTGAACGTAGCGACGCTCGAAGACGGGCCGTTGCGCGCCGAGGTAGAGCGTGTAGGAGTAGCCCTTGGCGGTGCAGTCGCCGATGGGGTCGAAGGTGGGCGCGACCGGCTCGGCCGCGATGACGAGGGCATCGTCGGGCAGGCGGGAGTTGAGGGCCATGACGAGGCGGTCGGTGCCGCGGGCGAGGGGCCAGCCGGAGCGGGAGGGTGAGGGAGTGAGGGGGTGAGAGGGTGAGTGGGTGACCGGGTGGCCAGGGAACGAGGGGCCAGGGCGATCAGGCGACCCGAGCGTTGAAGACGTCTGCTCGGTGCGGTCGTCTCCGCCACAGGTGAAGGCCGCGACCTGGCCGCGGGCGTGGACGCCCGAGTCGGTGCGGCTGGCGCCGAGGACCTCGACGGGCTCGCGGACGACCTCGCGCACGGCGCGCTGGATGACCTCCTGCACGGTGCGGAGCTTGAGGCGATCCGGTGCGCCCGGGCCTGGTGGCGACCCCGTATCGGCGCCGGGCCCGGCGGCGCCCCCCGCCGCCTCGGCGAGGACCTTGGCCGACCCGACCGACTGCCCCACCGGCGGCTCCTGCCGCTGCCAGCCGCAGAAGTCCGAGCCGTCGTAGGCGATGGTGAGCTTGTAGCGGGGCACGGGCGATCCAGGGAGCGAGACGGCGGAGGGCGAATGGACCGGACGGTGGCGAAGCGCACCGAGCCGAGGGGCGGCGTGCGGCGGCTACTGGCCGCGTGGCGGTTCCGAGGCTTTCTCGAACGCCTTGACCACGGTCGGGGCCGGCCCCGGTGCCGCGGCGCGCTTGTGGAGCAGGCGGATCTCCTGGCCCGTCTTGCGCGTGGTGCCGGGGAAGAAGCGATCGGCGAGTCGCCACCACAGGATCGTCGCGACGCCGGCGAGGAGGAAGAAGCCGATGGCGACGGCGATGACGAGCCCGAGGTCCATGAAGCTCGCATGGTAGCGCCGGCCGGAACCAGCGCGCCCTTTGGCACGGCGCGTGCGGTTCCGATCCTCCGCTTGTCTCTTGACATGTTCGCATCACGTTTGGTATGCTGCGGGAGATTACCCATGGCCCAAGGTTCATCGATCGAGTGGACCGATGCGACGTGGAACCCGGTCGCGGGGTGCACTCCCGTTTCACCGGGCTGCCTGAACTGCTACGCGGCGCGGATGGCGTTGCGCCTTGCGCGGATGCCCAACGGGACAGGCGAGAAGTACGCCGGCACGGCCCGGCACGCCCGCGATGGGCGGCCGGTCTTCTCGGGGCGGATCAACTTGGACGAGCAATCCCTCGATCTGCCGCGAGGCTGGCGCCTGCCGCGGACCATCTTCGTCAACTCGATGAGCGACCTGTTCCACGAGGCGATCCCTGCCCCGTACATCGCGCGCGTGTTCCGTGTGATGAACGAGTGCCCCCAGCACACGTTCCAGGTGCTGACCAAGCGGCCCGAGCGAGCCCTCGACCTGGCCGGCGATCTGGACTGGTCGGCCAACATCTGGATGGGGACGAGCGTCGAGAGCGCCAAGTACTACGACCGCATCCGGACGGTGCGCCGGATCCCCGCGCGCATCCGGTTCCTCTCGTGCGAGCCGCTGCTCGGCCCGCTGGCGCGCCTGCCCCTGGCGGGCATCCACTGGGCCATCGTCGGGGGCGAATCCGGCCCGGGGTCGCGGCCGATGGCGGCCGAGTGGGTCCGGGAGATCCGGGCCCAGTGCGAGGCCGGCGGCGTGGCGTTCTTTTTCAAGCAGTGGGGAGGGGTGAGGAAGCACGAGACGGGGCGGAGGCTGGATGGACGCACGTGGGATAGCCTTCCAGGGCCTGTTCGACTTCAAACCCGATTTGGGATACTCTTGAACTATGCAGAGCAACGATTTGCTGTTTGCTGAAGCGAGATCGAACGGTCGGTCTCGGCGCGTTGCCGGCGGCGTCACGACCTCGGACGTGCTGTTGAGCGCGCACGTCTCGGGAAACGCCGAAGTGTTCCCGCGGGTGCTGGCGTTGCACGTGCCGCCCGGCTCGACAGTGGCGGACGTGACGTGGGGCAAGGGCGTGTTCTGGGCCAATGTTCCCCCCGGGCGCTACGACGTGAAGGGGACGGACATCCAGACCGGCGTGGACTGCCGGCACCTCCCGTACGCCGACGGCGCCATCGACTGTGTGGTGCTCGACCCGCCCTATATGGAGGGTCTGTTTCGCAAGTCCGAAGACCACATGGCAGGCGCCGGCAGCCACGCGGCCTTTCGAGCCAACTACTCCAACGGCAAGGCCACCATCGCGCCCGGCCCGAAGTGGCACGACGCGGTGACGGACCTCTACTTCAAGGCGGGCGCCGAGGCCCTGCGGGTGCTCCGCGCCGAGGGCGTCCTGATCGTCAAGTGCCAGGACGAGGTTTCCGCCAACCGCCAGCGGCTCACCCACGTTGAGATCATCAACGAGTACGAGCGCCTCGGGCTCTATTGCAAGGACCTGTTCGTTGTCGTCCGGACCAACCGGCCCGTCGTGGCCCGGCTCAAGAAGCAGGAGCACGCCCGGAAGAACCACTCGTACTTCCTCGTCTTCGTGAAGACCGCGAGGCGGAGGGCCTCTTCCGCTCCGCGACAAGCTCGTCGAGGACCTTAAAGATGTCGTCGGTGAACGGCGGGGTCGGAGGCCACCCGACGCACACCAGTGAGGCCAGAAGCCCGGCCCGTTGAGCGTCCGTGTACTTCCGGTGAGTGGACCGCGGCAGATCGCGGTTCTTGCAGAACGCCCATCGCCAGGCGCCGCCAAAGGCGAAGCAGTTGACCGCGAGCACGTCGAACTGCCCCGGCAGGAGCAGCGTGGTCTCGAGCTTTGTGCCGTCCGGAAACGTAACCATGCGCCGATCGCTGCCGTCCACCTGTGCCCTGCCCGACCACTTGCCCTCACCAAGGTCCTCCACCAGGTTCGTTTGCAAAGACTTCGACTCGATGACGAACCGCTGGCCCCTGTAGGTCACCACCCGATCGCCCTTTTTCGTGCGGTCATGGTCATCGTACTTGAGAGAGGCGGAGATGCGATCGCTCGCCTCGAGAAGCTTGGTCAGCTGGTGTTCCGCCACGTATCCGAGCATCATCCCGCGGAGACTCGGAGTCGCATCGACGAGCCTCGTCAGCTCGTCAACCGTGATGCCCCAGCGATCCAGGATGCTCCCCGGGGTAGGTGGCGAACCACCGGGCCCACCGCCCGGTTCGACCCGCTCAGCGGAGCTTCTTGAGGACTTGGGTCGGCTTGACCCCGAGGGCATCGGCCACCTCCAGGAACTCAACCACGTCGAGTCGACGCTCACCCCGCTCGTACTTGGATACGAACGACTGCGGACGCGACAACTTCGCGGCGAGCTGCGTCTGCGTGAACCCGGCGGCGCGTCTGGATTCGATCAAGAGCGCCTTGAGCAATTGGTATCGGGATGTGAAGGCTGATTTGCGGGCCACGATGCACGCTCGAGGGTCGAGATTTGCATGAAGTCTTAGCCCGAAATGGGATAAGCCTAAAA
>CAYWOF010000170.1:0-7401 GCA_964459825.1 uncultured Phycisphaeraceae bacterium
TGGCGGAGATCCAGCGGATCATCCGCGAGGTCGAGCCGGAGAAGCCGAGCACGCGCCTGTCGCAAGGTGCCAAGGTGTCGCGGAGCCAAGGTGTCGCGGTGTCGAGGAGTCAGGGTGTCGAGGGAAAGACATCGGGCGCCTCCTCCCTTGACACCTCGACACCTCGACACCCGGACACCTCCCAACTCGTCCGATCGATCCGCGGCGACCTCGACTGGATCGTGATGAAAGCGCTCGACAAGGACCGGACGCGCCGGTACGAGACGGCGAACGGGCTCGCCGCGGACGTCGCTCGCCACCTGGCGGGGGAGCCGGTGCTGGCGGCGCCGCCCGGCGCGGCGTACCGCGTCCGGAAGTTTGTCCGGCGGCACAAGGTGGGGGTGGTCGCGGGGTCGCTGGTGGCTTGGGCGCTGCTCGTGGGAATCGCGGGGACGAGCGTGGGACTGGCGTGGGCGCTGCGCGAGCGGGCGCGAGCCGAAACCGAGGCGACGCGCGCGGCGGAGTCCGCGACGGAAGCCGCCGAGCAGACGGAGGTCGCCGAGGCGGTCAACGCGTTCCTCAACGAGGATGTGCTGCGGGCGATCGTGCCCGCGGGGGAGTTCGCCGCGGCGCGGGGGCGGGACGTGCGGCTCCGCGAGGTGCTCGACGAGGCGGGGCGGCGGCTCGACAAGGCGATCGCTCCCGGCGGTCGGCTCGCTGACAAGCCCCTCGTCGAGGCGCGCCTGCGATTGACGCTCGGGGAGGCGTTGATCGAGTTGGGTGCGCCGGGCGCGGCCGAAGCGCACCTGCTGCGCTGCCGCGCACTGTGGGAGCGGGCGTACGAACCCGACGATGCGCGCGCGGGGGGCGCGGACGTCGCGATCGCACGCCTCCGGCTGGAGCAAGGTCGCTTCGACGAGTCGGCCGACATCCTGCGGGCTCTGCTGGATCGGCGGGAGCGCGCGGGGATCCCCGCGGACGACTACACGGCGGCGGCCTGGTTCGCCCTCGCGAAGGCCTGTGAACACTCCGAGCGGCTCACGGAGGCGGCGGCGCTCTACGAACGGGTCGTTGAGTTCTGTACGCGCACGAGAGGGCACGACGATGCAGGCACGCTCGGCGCGCTGGACGGGCTCGCGGTGGTGTACCGTTTCCAGCGCCGGTTTGACGAGGCCGAGGCGCTACTGCGCCGGGTTGCGGACACGGCGGCGGGCACGCTCGGCGAAACACACCCCGGCACGCTGGCCAGCCTCGGCAACCTCGGTTCGCTGCTGTTCGACCAGTCGCGGTACGCCGAGGCGGAGTCGGTGATGCGGCGGGTTCTCGAAGGAGCTCGGGCGGTCCACGGGCCGGACCACCCGATCACCATTCTCGTGTTGGGCAACCTTGCCTCGATCCTGACGGCGCGCGGGGACGCGGCCGGCGCGGAACCGCTGCAGTACGAGGCGCTGGAGACGTTGACACGAACGCAGGGCCCGGAGCATCCCAGCACGCTGCAGGCGGCCGGTCTCATGGCCGGAATCTACATGCGGCTCGGTCGGCTGGACGAGGCCGGGTCTTTGCTCGCGTCCACGCTCGAGGCGCAGCGGCGCGCGGTCGGCCCGGAGCACCGCGACACGCGACTCACCATGGGTTACCTAGCGGCGGTCCTGCGACGGACCGGGCGGTTCGACGAGGCCGAGCCGCTCATGATCGAGGCGATCGAGTTCAACCGGCGCCACGTGGGTCCCGAGCACCCGGAGACTCTCGGAGGCCAGACCAACCTGGCGGGCCTTTACCTGTCCATGGGCCGCCCGGATCAGGCCCGGCAGATCCTGGAAGAAACGCTCGCGGTCAAACGTCGGGTGCTGGGGATGGACCACGAGTACACGCGCATCTGCATCGGGAACCTCGCGGAGGTTTTCGAGCAGATGGGACGCGCGGAGGAGGCTGCTCCCCTGCGGGCGGAACTCGCGCAATGGGAGGCGGCGCACGGTCGCCCCTCACCGTGACCGAGCGATGTCGGTTCGGATACCCAACCGGTGTGAAGGAGAACGATCATGATGACCCCCGCGATCCGCAAGATGGTGTCGTTCGCCGCCGCGGCTCTCGCGAGCGTAGCCTGGGCCCAGGGAGGTGGTGGCGGGGGCAACCCGCCGGCGAATCCCGCGATCGCGTTCTATGACGGCAAGGGCGGGCTGGTGGTCATGAACGCCGACGGCGCGCGCAAGGCGACCGTGCTCAAGGCGTCCGGCGGATTCCGGTTCCCCAACTGGTCGCCCGGCGGGGACGGCATCTGCTTCGGCATCAACGCCACACTCTCGGGCGTGCGGTACGACGGGGTGGGTGCCCTGGACGTCGGTGTTGTCAACGGGGCCGCGGCGGGGAGCAACTTCCGGATGATCGTCCTAACAAGCAGCTGGGCCTCCCCGGCGTGGTCGCCGGACGGCACGCGGATCGCCTACACCCAGAACGGGAACATCTACTCGGTCCCGGCGGCCGGTGGTGTGCCCACGCTGCACCACGCAGGCGGCGACGCCAGTGGATTCCCGGTCGCGTGGAGCCCCGATGGCACGCGGGTCGCCTACGGCGTGTTCAGCACGCAATCGGCGATCGTTCGCGTGCTCAACATGGACCACGGGTCCACGTTCCAGGTGTGCGCGCTCACCGCACCGGGTGGGATCTTCGCCGGTCAACTCGACTGGGGCCGCTCCGGGGCCGACAGGATCGTCTTTCACACGGACCGGTGGTCCTCCCCCAGCCCCCCGATCTCGGTCTACGCGGTCGACGCGACGCCCGACGCGACGCCGCAACTGATTACGACCAACGCGTGGTTCCCGACCTGGTCGCCCGACGACGCCCGCGTGGCGTACACCGTGACCGGGGCGAGCGACAGCATCGTCGTGCGCAACGTGGTCACGGGGGCCGTGACGTCCACCGGCGCGCGCGGCCGCATGACGAACTGGCGTCGGTATTGAACTTCCCGGGTCAGCCGAGCCCGCGGCCACGGGCTCGGTGGGCCCTCAGGAGCAAGAGCAATGACCCTGAAGCAACTCGGCTTGATCGCGGCCCTGTCCGGTTTCGCCGCGCCCGCGGCAGCCCAGTGGACGGTGACCAGCCTCCACCCCCCGCAGGCCACCCAGTCATGGGCTCATGCCGTTCGTGATGGAAAGCAGGTGGTGGTGGTCGTCCTGGGCAACTCGAATCGCGCCGCCTTGTGGACCGGCACGCCCGCGTGGGTCAACCTCAATCCGTCGGGGTCCAACTGGTCCGAGGCTCGCGGACTGGACGCGACGGGGCAGGTGGGCATGATCGATAACGGCGGTGGGCGTGCCGGGTACTGGAACGGAAGCGCGTCGTCGTGGGTGGATCTCCATCCGCATCCGTGGGGTGTGTTGGGATCCCAAGCAAACTGCATGGAAGACGGTTACCAGTTCGGACAAGTCGGAATGGCGAACGGCTATGCTGCGGGCCGCTGGAGCGGCACGCCCGGTTCGTTCGAGTATTGGAACCCCGCCGGGTCAACGCGCTCGGAGATCCTCGGCGCCGGAGGCGGCCAGCAAGTGGGCTACGTCCGGTTCTCCGACCTCGTCTACCGCGCCTCGCTGTGGAACGGCTCGGCCGGTTCTTGGGTCGACCTGCACCCCGCCGGCGCCACGCACTCGCAGGCGAACGGTGTGCACGCGGGCCAGCAGGTGGGCTGGTGGACGGTGAGTCCCGGACCGACCGGAGGGCGAGCCTGTCTTTGGACCGGCAGCGCCGCGTCGTGGGTGGACCTGCACCCGGCCGGCGCGCAGGTCTCACGGGCGGAGGCAGTGCACGCCGGGGTTCAGGTGGGGCGCGTGTCGTACCCCGGAAGCGGCAGTCACGCCTGCTTGTGGACCGGCACCGCCGCATCGATGGTCGACCTGCACGTGTTCCTGCCCTCGGGTTTCTCAACTTCGGGCGCCTACGGCGTTTGGTCCGACACGAACGGACTCTTCGTAGTCGGCTCGGGCTTCAACGCCAGCCTGAACCGCTCCGAGGCCCTGCTCTGGACATACTGCTACCCCGATTGCGACGCGTCCGGGGCGCTCGACGTCAACGACTACATCTGCTTCCAGACGAAGTTCGCCGTCGGCGACCCCTACGCCGACTGCGACGGGAGCGGTGCGCGGAACGTGAACGACTACATCTGCTTCCAGACCCGCTTCGCCCTCGGCTGCCCGTAGGGAATCGCGCCGGCTCGCCCACCCGCGCGCCGCGTCCCGCCGCCTACCTCCCCTCCGCCGCCGCCCGCAGCTTCGCCATGTCCAGCTTCACCATGCCCATCAGCGCCCGCATCACTCGATCGCTCCGCGCCGGATCCTTGAGCATCTCGAAGATCCCCGCCGGCACGATCTGCCACGAGAGGCCGAACCGGTCCTTGAGCCATCCGCACTGCACCGGCACGCCGCCGCCGGACGTCAGCCTGTCCCAGTACGCGTCGATCTCCGCCTGCGTCTCGCAGCGCACCACGAGCGACACCGCCTCCGTGAACCGGTACTGCGGCCCGCCGTTGAGCGCGACGAACCGCTGCCCGGACAGCTCGAACTCGATCGTCATCACCGAGCCCTTCGGCCCCGGCCCGGCCTCGCCGTAGCAGGACGTCGACACCACCCGCGAGCCCGGGAAAAGGCCCGTGTAGAACCGCACCGCCTCCTCGGCGTTGCCGTCGAACCACAGGAACGGCGTGATCTTCTGGATGGCGGGCGCGCTCATGGCCCATCCTAAGCGCCCGTGCCCGCCGGCGCTCCCTCGCGCCGCCGCGTGAGCGCCCCTCATCCTCGGATCCGCGCTCACCGCGCCGCGTCGCGCCCCCCGTCCGGCCGTGGCCCGGGCGAGCCGCGCGGGCTCTACAATCGCCCGATGCCCGACGCCCCCCCCTGCCGCCTCGCCCTCGCCGATGGCTCGATCTGGACCGGCTCGGCCTTCGGCGCCGTCGGCCGGCGCATCGTCTCCACCGCCGAGGTGGTCTTCAACACGGCCATGTGCGGCTACCAGGAATCCCTCACCGACCCCTCCTACTCCGGCCAGATCCTCGTCGCCACGTTCCCGCTCATCGGCAACTACGGCGTCAACCCCGCCGATGTGGAGTCCAGGAAGGTCCAGGTCGCCGGGTTCATCGTGCGCGAGCTGGCCCGCCTCCACTCCAACTACCGCGCCGCCGGCGACCTCTCCGGCTACCTCGCCGAGAGCGGCGTGCTGGGCCTGACCGGCATCGACACCCGCGCCCTGACGCGCCGCCTGCGCACCGCCGGTGTCATGAACGGCGCGCTGACCGACCGCGCCGACCTGTCCGATGCCGACCTCGTCCACCTCGCCCGCGAGGCGCCCTCCATGGATGGCCAGAACCTCGTCCCCCGGGTCGGGTGCACCAGCCCCCAGACCTGGTCCGAGACCCTCGGCGACTGGCGCCCCGCCACCCCCGGCGCCGGCGGCGCGCCGGCCGGCAAGCCGGGGAACGATCGTCCCCTCCGCGTCGCCGCCATCGACTGCGGCGCCAAGCGCAACATCCTCCGTAACCTCGCCGATCGCGGGTGCGAGGTGAAGGTCATCCCGCACACCACCAGCGCCCGCGACATCCGCGCCATGCACGAGCGCCGCGAGATCGACGGCCTCTTCGTCTCCAACGGACCGGGCGACCCCGCCGCCGTCGAGGGGCTCATCGGCACCCTGCGCGAGGTCGTCGGCGGCCCGCCGGAGAGAACCATCCCCACCTTCGGCATCTGCCTCGGACACCAGCTCCTCTCCCTCGCCCTCGGGGCACGCACCTTCAAGCTCAAGTTCGGGCACCGCGGCGTCAACCAGCCCGTGCTCAACCGCGAGCGCGGCGAGGGAGGACGCGTGGAGATCACCAGCCAGAACCACGGGTTCGCGGTCGATCCCGCCTCGCTCCCCAAGAACGCCGCGCCCACGCACGTGAACCTCAACGATGGGACCCTGGCCGGCTTCCGCATGACCGATCGCCCCGTGTTCGCGGTCCAGCACCATCCGGAAGCCTCCCCCGGCCCGCACGACGCGTCCTACCTCTTCGACGCCTTCGTGGGGGCCATGCGCCAGGGGCGGTAACTCGTAACCGCCCGATTCTCCGGTCCTTGCGGCATCCGGTTTTCCTTTCGCCGCGTATGCAATGTGCCCGGAGCGCGGGTAGATTTGCTCCGGGCGCACGCCGGCGCGCGATCGGTTCGCGTGCGGGCCCGTGCGTCACGAGCCGGGCGGCCGCGAGGCCGACACCGGCGCGAGGGGGCGGGACCGTCCGAGAGGGCGGAACGCCTGGAACAGTTCGGAACAGGGCAGGCCCGAGGATCCGGGCCGCGCCCGGGGTTCGCGCCCGGACCGAGGGTCGCAGGGAAGCGAGGAGAGCATCCATGAAGATCAGAACGGCGATGGCGGTGGCGATGGCGGCGGGGCTGGCCCTGGGCGCGACGGCCCACGGCGCGGGCCCGAAGAAGATCAAGCCCGTCAAGCTCGCCAAGGCGCGGCTCGTCTCGGGCGATGCCGTCACGGCCACCACGGTCGGACGCTTCAACTTCCGCGGGTTCGTGTACATCAACCTCGCCACGGGCGAGCGCGTCGTGACCAAGATGCAGGCCGGCGCCGACGAGGGCCAGCCCTTCTGGGAGAACAAGGACATCGACGGCAACGGCGGCTTCTTCTGGCCGCAGGACAACCCCCTCGGGCACCAGCCCATCACGGGCGCGGCGACCGGCACCGAGGCGATGGACTGGGGCGACCACGGCAACCCCGCCGGCCCCGGCTGGAAGGTGGACGGCTTCGAGTTCGCCTACGCCACCGACATCGGCAACGACCCGCAGGGCAACGGCGTCCCCGGCCTCGACGCGGTCATGCGCTTCTACAAGGACGAGAACGGCGATGGCGACCTCGACGGCACGCTCCTCAAGGCCATCACGGTCGAGGACCTGCCCGGCTTCGACCCGGCCACGCCCCCCGGCCAGCTCACGGGCTGGATCGTGCTCATCGACACCGCCGGCACGCAGGACGTCTTCACCCTGACCGGCTCGGACCTCGACAACGACGGCAAGATGGACTTCGGCTACAGCTACAACTTCGTCCAGGGCCAGGCCGGCGCCGACAAGACCATCGGCCCGATCCTCGTCCTGCCCGCCAACGCCGGCGGCACGGGCACGTCCGCGGGCGTCGAGGACGCGTTCGACTTCTTCACCACGCCCTCCCAGCAGTCGCACATCGGCACCCTCTGGTTCGGCGGCCACACCCCCGGCATCCCCCCAACCCAGCAGGGCTACCAGCCCTACGCCTCGTTCTTCATGCGTCTCTTCGGCGCCGAGGGCGGCCAGCCCACCTGCTACCCCGACTGCGATGGCAGCGGCTCGCTCAACGTCAACGATTACATCTGCTTCCAGACCAAGTTCGCCCTCGGCGATCCCTACGCCGACTGCGACA
>CAYWOF010000171.1:0-7326 GCA_964459825.1 uncultured Phycisphaeraceae bacterium
CTGGTGGATGGCGTGCGCGATCAGCGACTTGCCCACGCCCGACTCGCCGGTCATGAGGACCGTCGTCCGGCTGGGCGCGACCGCGGAGATCAGGTCGAAGACCTTCAGCATCCGCGGGTCCGAGCCCACGATGTGCTCGAGGCCGAAACGCTGCTGCAGGCGCGACTGCAGGATGTGGTTCTCCGCCAGCAGCGCCTGCTGGCGCAGGGCCCGCTCGATCGACACGCGCAGCTCGCCATCCACGACCGGCTTGGTGAGGTAGTCGAACGCCCCCAGGCGCAGCGCCCTCACCGCCGACTCGATCGTGCCGTACGCCGTCAGCATCACCACCACGGTCCACGGATGGAACCGCCCGATCCGCGTCAGCAGCTCGAGGCCGTCGCCGTCGGGGAGGGACACGTCGCAGATCGCCAGGTTGTACGGACGCGGGGCACGCTCCGCATCCGCCCCCGGGCCCTTGCCCTCCGCCCGGTCGAGCGCGCCGAGCGCCGTCGCGGCGTCGGGCGCGGTCGTCGTGTCGTGCCCCTCCAGGCGCAGGAACTCCGCCAGGGACTCGGCCACCACCGGGTCGTCGTCGATGACCAGGATGCGCGCCGGCGGCGACGCGGCGCCTCCCGCCGGGCGCGCCTCGCCCGCGGGGACGCTCGATCTCGGATGGGCAGGGTCGCTCGGCATGGTGGCCTACGCCGCGGACGATCGCGGAAGGGGTCGCGGCGCGGGATAGGTGATGCGCAGCACCGCGCCGGGGCGCTTGGCGTTGGCCGGGCGATCGGCGCGCACCAGCTCGATCGTGCCCGCCAGCTCGCGCATCACCTCGCGCGACAGCGCCAGCCCGATGCCCAGCCCCCCCGGCTTGGTCGAGACCCCCACCTCGAAGGCCCGCTGCGCGGCCGAACGCGACGGCAGCCCCGCCCCGTCGTCGGCGATCTCGATGACGATCATCGGCGTGTCGGGGTGCGGCCCGACCCCCGCCGCCCGGACCCCGGCCCGGACCTCGATGCGCCCGCCCGCGCCGTTCGCGTGGCCCGAGCGCGGATGCTCCCGCGCCCGCACGATCGCCTCCACCGCGTTGCGGATGCCGTTGAGGATCACCGAGTAGATGGGACCGGCCGGGTAGAGCGCCAGCTCCGGAGCCAGCGCCGCCGAGATGGCGATCGCGTGCTCGGACGCCTCCGGCGTGCAGACCTCCGCGGCGTGGGCGATCGCCTCCGGCAGCATCACGGCCGCACGCGGCGAGAGGTTCGGCGAGCCCACCACCGAGGCCGAACCCCGCATCGCGGCCTCGATCAGGTCGGCCATGCGCTGCAGCGCGCCGTAGACCGTCTCCACCTGGCGCCGGGCCCGCTGGATCGGCTCGTCGAGCTCGACGCCATCGAGCGAACGCCGGGCGATCGAGAGGCAGCGCAGGGAGCCATCCAGCAGGTTCGTCAGGTCGTGCGAGAGGCTCGCCAGACGCTCCAGCGCGAACGGGGCATCCGCGGGGTCCGGATGGCCCCCGGGAGGGGTCGTGGAGAGCCGAACCGGCGGTCGCGGTCGGGAGGGGTCAGGGTTGGGCTCGCTGTGTGGCGGCATGGCAACGTCCATCGACGGAGCGGATCGGCGGGATCATCCCATCCCCGGCCCGAGGCGCGCAGAGTGGCCGCCTCTGTCGTTGACGCCCGTCAACACACGGCGGCCCGGGAGTCAAGATGATGCACGCCCGCCACACGGCCAGCGGGTCGGGTAAGTACGCGGGCGCGCCCCGTCGGGCTGTGCCGGTCGTAACGACCGTACCGGTCGTGCGGGCCACAGGGGCCCTCGCACCAAACCGCCGGGAGGCCCGCTCACAGGCCCAGCGCCGCCGCGTCACGATCGCTGAGCATCCCGCCGTCGGAGCGCGCCCGAACCGTGCCGTCCCGCTTCCACGAGCGCTCGCACCGCGCCTCGGCGCGCAGGTCCTGGACCCGCACCTCGCCCGACCGGCCGTCCGTCGTCACGCGGCTCACGCCCAGGAGGTCCGCCAGGTCGGCGGCGTCGAACCGGGCCAGCACGCCGGCGGGATCGGGCAAGACCACGCCCATGTCGAGCGGGTTCTCGACGCCAAGCCCCCCGCTCTCCGGGCCCGCCTTGGCCCGCTCCATGGCCGTCTGCGCGCCCTGGCGCGCCGCCAGCACCGCCGGCCAGGCCGGATCGGCCGCGACGCCCGTCGGCGCGGGCGCATCGAGCAGGTGCACGCACGTGCCGGCATCGTCCGGTCCCGCCCTCCGCAGCGCGCGGTACGCCTCGTCGGCCGTGTGGCAGAGGATCGGCGCCAGCAGGCGGCACAGGCCATCGGTGAGGTGGTAGAGGGCCGTCTGCGTTCGCCGGCGCCGGGGCGAGTCGACGCGGTCGCAGTAGAGCCGATCCTTGATCGCGCCCAGGTACGTGGCGCTGAGCGTGTCGTTGCAGAAGTCGTAGAGGAGCTTGTGCGCGCTCTGGAAGTCGAACGCCTCATAGGCCGCGAGCACGCCCCCACGCAGGGCGTCGAACTCCGCGAGAATCCAGGCCTCGAGCGTGCTGGGGGCGATGCCCTCCAGCGGCACGCACAGCCGCCCGCACCCGCAGGCCGCCTCGCCGGGCGCGGGCACGAAGTCGTCGAGGTTGCTGAGCATGAAGCGCAGCGTGTTCCGGACCTTCCGGTAGCTCTCCCCGGCGATGTCGAAGTACGACTTGTCCACCTTGATGTCGTTCTCGTAGCTGAGGGAGGCGACCCACCAGCGGCACACGTCGGCCCCGTGCTCCTTGAGCAGGTCCTCCACCTCGATGGTGTTGCCCAGGCTCTTGGACATCTTGTGCCCGTCCTTGTCCACC
Organism: uncultured Phycisphaeraceae bacterium; assembly: GCA_964459825.1. GTDB lineage: Bacteria > Planctomycetota > Phycisphaerae > Phycisphaerales > UBA1924 > CAYWOF01. The sequence continues at coordinate 2,830 of CAYWOF010000171.1, forward strand.
ATGAAGCCGTGCGTGAGGATCGCGCGATAGGGAGGACGACCCATCATGCCCAGGGCGGGCAGGAGCGACGACTGGAACCAGCCCCGGTGCTGGTCCGAGCCCTCGAGGTAGAGGTCGCAGGGGAAGTCGCCCCCGCCCGAGCGCTCGCGCATCACGGCGTTCCACGAGGAGCCCGACTCGAACCACACATCCAGGATGTCCGGGCCCTTGCGGAGTCGCCCGAGTGCGGAGAGTCGAGCCTCGGGGGATGCGTGTCGGGGGAAGAGCGCGGGGGGTGCATCGGGGTCGGCGTCGGGGTCGTAGTGGCGCAGAAGGTCCTCCGGCGCGCCGGTGAACCAGTGGTCGGACCCCCTCTCGCGGATCGCCCTGGCCACGGCGCGGACCGATGCGCCCGTCATGAAGACCTGCTCGCGCCCCTCCGCATCCGCGCAGAAGAACGCGGGGATGGGAAGGCCCCAGGCCCGCTGGCGGCTGATGCACCAGTCGGGGCGGGACTCGAGCATGCCGCGCATGCGGTTGCGCCCCCACTCGGGGAGGAACCGGACCGGTCCACCGGGCTCGGTGGCCGCCAGCGCCATCGCCCGCAGCGAGCCCGTGCCGGCGCCGGGCGAGGCGGCCTGGTCCGGGTGCCCGGCCCGGTCCACGGAGATGAACCACTGCTCGGTGCACCGGAAGATGACCGGCGTCTTGCCGCGCCAGTCGTGAGGGTAGGAGTGCGTGAAGGCGTGATGGTAAAACAGGTGCCCGCTCTCACGCAGATGGCCGAGTATGAGCTCGTTGGCCTTCCAGATGTCGAGGCCTCGAAGCCACTCGGGGACCGTGGCGTCGTACGTGCCGTCGGCACGCACCGGGCAGTAGACGGGCAAGCCCTCGCGCAGGCCGGTGTGGTAGTCCTCGGAGCCGTGCCCGGGGGCGGTGTGAACCAGCCCCGTGCCATCCTCGAGGGTCACGTAATCGGCCGGGACAAGCCGGAATGCCCGGGCGCTCTCCGAGCGGGCGAAGGGATGGCGGTACCCCAGCCCGACGAGCCGATCGCCGGTCGTGGTCGCCAACACGCGCACCGCCTCCGACCGCGCGGCACGGGTCACGCGCTCGACCGCATCCTGGGCCAGCACCGCAAGGTTCCCGTCGATGTGCACGAGGGCATACACGAACCTCGGGTTGACGGCGATCGCGAGGTTGGCCGGGAGCGTCCACGGAGTGGTCGTCCAGATCATGAACGTCGGGGTCTGGGTAGGGCGCGTGCCGGGCCTGGGCAGGCGGGCCTCCGACGCGTCGGTCTCGATCTCGTCTTCCGGGGCGTCCGAGTCGTCCTCGGCGCTCGCATCGGCCGCCGGCAGCCCGAACGCGTCGTACACGGCGCCCGGGTCCGCCGCCTCGAAGTCCACGTAGATCGAAGGGTCCTCGCGCTCGTAGTACTCCAGCTCGGCCTCCGCCAGGGCCGTCTCGTTGGCGATCGACCAGTGCACGGGCTTGAGCGCGCGATAGACGAGCCCCCGCTCCAGCAGCGCGGCGAGCACCTCGAGCACCGCGCCCTCGTACTCGGGGCTCATGGTCTTGTAGGGGTGCGGATAGTCGGCCAGGGTGAGCATGCGGACCATCTGGCCCGCCTGCAGCTTGATGGACTTTTCGGCGTGGGCCTGGCACTCGCGCCGGATGGCGATGCGACGCTGGTCGTCGGTCAGCGCCTTGAGTTTCTCGATCCGGCCCTTCTCGACCATGTCGGAGATCACCCGGTGCTCGATGGGGAGCCCGTGGCAGTCCCAGCCCGGCACGAACGGGCAGTCCAGACCCATGAGCGTCCGAGAGCGGACGACGATGTCCTTCATGATCCGGTTCAGGAGGTGCCCGAGGTGGAGAGAGGCGTTCGCGTAGGGCGGCCCATCGTGGAACACGAACCGGGGCTTTCCGGCACGCTCCCGGCGCAGGCGGTCGTACAGACCCATGGCCTCCCAGCGCTTGATCGACGCCGGCTCGTTCTGCACGAGGCTGGCCTTCATCGGGAAGGTGGTCTTGGGGAGGTTCAGCGTCGCCTTGTAGCGGTTCTTGTCGTCGCCGCCCCGGGACGATGGCGAGGTACCGGGCGGCGGCGTGGGCTGCGGCGAGGTCATCGCGTCACTCCGTACGGGCAAGCTCCAGGAGAGCCTGCCGGGGCGGGCCATGCTATGGGACAATGGGGGGCGGCCGAACGGCGACAGGGCCCCGCAACGCGGGCCGGATCGAGCGGAAATCCGTGGATCGGATGGCGCCGCGCGACCGGACCCCTAGCGGGGCCGGCTAATTCGGATCGCGATGGTGCGAACGCGGCTCACGCAGGAACACTATCGGCCCAACGAACCCGGTCAAGCACCCGGCCGGGGTACCGGGGCCGGAGATCCAGCCGGGAGCCCCGGCCACGGGTCCCCCGGTCGAGCCACCCCGGACCGCTACTCGTGCTCGAAGATCGTCTGGGTGCGCAGGACGACTCCTCCCGAGGCGACGAGGTGGTAGCACTGGGCGTGCACTTCCTTGCTGTACTTCTGGACATCAACCACCGAAAGGCACCGCCCCGCCTCATCCTCCCAGCGCAGGTGAACCGCGTCGTTGAGGCGAGCCAGCGCGAGCATCTCGTCGTACGTCGCCAGGTACAGGTTCTCCGAGAGCTGCTCGGATTGCACGCTGGTCATGTACACGACCCGCTCCCTGGGGAACTGGTGCTCGAACTCGTGCTCGCCCGCCGCCAGGAAGGCGCTCACCTGGCCCGACTGGGGAACCTGCGTGTCCTGGTCGGTGACCAGCTCGCTGGCGCACAGGTTGTGGTGCTCGAACCGCAGCAGGTGCGCGCCCGCCATGATCCAGGCCTCGAGCTCGTACGCCCCGTGCTTGAACACCCGGCGGCCACGCAGCGGGAACAGCTCCGGGTGGAGGGCGCGGCTGTACAGGATGACGTGGTAAGACTGGAGGTTCGACTTGGCGGGAACGGTCATTCGGCGTTTCCTTGCCCTCTCCCTCGCTCCAAGAGTGCGGAGGGCTGCCGACGCCAACGCCCGATGCAAACCGGGGCCGAGTCTAGGCCTCCAAGCCCGGTTTGACCGAAACACGAGTTGTCCAACCCCTTCGCTCGCCTGTGCCCGTGGTTCGAGAGGCAAACACCCCACATATGACCCGTTCCGACCACGCAGCTACCAGCCATCGGGGGTCGGCCTCTGAACCGACGGGGCCCAGAATACCATCTATGCGTCGAGATACAAGCGCAACTGAACCACCCGACGCGGCCTTTTTGCATCGGCTTCTCCTGACGCGCCGGCTGCCGCGCGCGTGTCGGGCGGAGGCGCTGGCGCAAGCGCTTGCCGTTGCTGGCGATAATGAAGTTGGTCTGATTGCGGAGGAAACGCTCGAGTTTCTTCGAACCTGCGGCCACCCTCGCCCGGCCTCCGGGCGCTGGGCCTGGTTTGGCAGCATGCGCGCGCGGGGCCTTCTCCCGTCGGCTTCCGATGCCCGTCGGCGGGTGCTGCTGGCCCTCGTCGGAAGGTTCCACGCGCTCGAGGATCCCATCCGCGCGCGATTCGCGGTCGAGGCCGGCAACCAGGCGTCGGATCTCATCGAGACCGCCTCCCGCCATCGCGATGCCACGGTCCGCCGCAGCGCAGCCCTGGCGATCGTGTTCGGAGGCGAGGCGGCCCTGAGCGGCGTGGCGGCGGGCCTTCTGGCGGATGCCGAGCGGCCCGTGGCCGAAGCGGCGGAGCGGGCGATCCTGGCGTTGGCGTCGCGCGTCATCCACCTGCCGCCGGCGAGCCGATCGGCGTGCGGGTCCTCCTTCGAAGCGGGCCTCGTGGCCGCGCTCGAGACCTACCCGGACCATCGCCGGCGCGCCGTCCTGCAGGCGCTGGGCTTGGTCCTCGATCGATCGCCCGGGATACTGGATGGGCCGCTGGCTCAATGGCTGGCCGATGAGGGCCATCCGGCCCACATGGCGTTCCGGTCGATGATCCGGCGCGATCGGGGGCCGCTATTCCGTCACCGGGCGTGGACGTGGCTGGGCGGCCCGCGCAGCGGCTTGGCCGCCGCGGCCCTCGATCGCGTGGGCGTCGCGTGGAGCGCGGAGGACCACGAGGCGGTTCTCCCGCGCAGCCACCTGGTCGCGCATCCACGCCGGCGCGCCCGGTTGCGGGTCGTGCACCCGGCGTCGGCTCGGTCCATCGATTCACGCAAGCCGGGCTCGGGTCCAACCCCAGGACCCGCGGAGATCCCGACCCTGTCCTTGGAAGCACGCCGCGGGCTGCCGCGCTTTGCCGGAGCCCTCGGGCTGTCAGGTCGCCGGCTGATCGGGGTGCTCGAGCCGCTGCTGGCGGACCCGGACGCGTTCGCCCGGCTCGCCGCGCTTCGCGAACTTCCAGACGCGGAAGTCGAGGATTTCTGCTTCGATCCGGAGGCCCGGGTGGCCGAAACGGCCGCCCGACGTTGTGCCTCGGCCGGCCGCGGGCTTATGATGCCCCTGCATCTCGGCAATACCTACCT
>CAYWOF010000172.1:0-7313 GCA_964459825.1 uncultured Phycisphaeraceae bacterium
AGAAGTTGCTGCTGGACCTAAGAACAGACCTCGCCGGTTATCGGGCCGGCGACGGATGACCCCCGGGAGCCGGGGACACAAATAGCGTTGCAACGTCGTTCATCCACGGTTAGCATGCCGTCCGGTTCGGCGCCCGAAGCGGCGCGGAGGTTGTGTTGTGCCTTTGGGGGGGCACGAGGAGCGTCCCCATGCGCCCCCTGGGAGTCCGGGCTCTGTGGCTGACCCTCTGTCTCGGCGCGGTTGCGCTGGTCGCGTCGGATGCCTCGGCGCAGGGCACGACGGTTCTGTACGTGAACGAGGCCGTGCAGACGCCGGGCAACGGCGCCACGTGGGCGTCGGCCTACCGGGATCTGCCGGCGGCGATCGCCGCGGCCTCGACGATGGGAACGGTGCAGATCTGGGTGGCGCGCGGCCGGTACAGGCCCGACGAGGGCACGCTGAACCGGGCCCGCACGTTCCAGATGCACAACAACGTGTCGATCTACGGCGGCTTCGAGGGCGATGAGACGCAGCTCGAGCAGCGCGACTGGAACGCCAATCCGACGATCCTCGACGGCGACCTGCTGGGCAACGACCAGCCCAACTTCGGCGCCTACGGGGACAACAGCTACACCGTGGTGACGGCCAGCTCGACGTCCATCCCCACGAACGAGACGGCGATCCTCGACGGGTTCATCATCCGGGGCGGGAACATGCAGGCGCCCTCGTCGGGGATGTCGGGCGCCGGGCTCATCATCCGCGCGGGCACCCCCACGATCCGCAACTGCACGATCCGGCAGAACCTGGCCCAGAACGGCGGGGGGGGCATGATCCAGGACGCCAGCCCGACGCTGGCGGGCTGCACCTTCGAGGGCAATCGGGGCGACACCGGCGGCGGCGGCCTGTACGTGGTGGGCGGCAGCAGCCCCGTGCTCACCGGGTGCGCGTTCAGGGCCAACATCGCCAACATCGGCACCAACACGAACGCCGCCGGCGGGGCCATGGACATCCGTGCCGGGACGAGCCCGATCATCGCCGGGTGCGTGTTCGAGGACAACTCGGCGCGGTTCGGCGGCGGGATCAGCACCTTCCAGGCCGACGTGACGATCACCGACTCGACGTTCCGGAGGAACGCAGCGGTGGGGGACGCCGTCTTCACGATCGGCACGGGCGGGGGCCTGCACAACAACGCCAGCACCGTCGCAGTGATCCGGTGCGTCTTCGAGGACAACACCGCGCTGGGCAAGGTCGGCGGCGGGATCTACAACTTCAACTGCGCGCCGGACATCGTGAGCAGCTTCTTCGCGGACAACAAGGCCCGCTACAGCGGGGCGGGCGTGGCCGATGAGGACTCCGGCTCGAACACCGGCTCGCGCGTGGTCAACTGCGTCTTCACGGGGAACCGGTGCCTGGACGGCGCCGCGGTGTTCGGGGCCGGCGCCGGCATGAGCACCAACGGCGCGGCGCGCATCATCAACAGCACGTTCTCGCAGAACTCCGCGATCGAGGGGGGGGCGCTCGGCGTCAGCACGACGGCCGGCAGCGGGCGCTGTGAGATCTACAACAGCGTCTTCTACGGCAACGGAGGCACGAGCCAGATCGAGCTCTTTTCGGGGAGCAACACGCTGGGCACCAGCAACAGCTGCGTGCAGGGCTCGGTTCCCGGGAGCGGCGGCCCCGGCAACATCACCTCCAATCCCCTGTTCGTCGACCCCGACGGGCCCGACAACATCGCGGGGACGCTGGACGACGACCTCCGGATCGCCGGTGGCTCTCCGGCGATCGACAGGGGCGACAACGTCTTCCTGCCTTCCGATGCGTTCGACCTGGATGGTGACGGGATTACGAACGAGCCGCTCCCCGTGGACTATCGCGGGCTGCTCCGGGTCGTCAACGAGACGAACCTGCCCAGCGCGACCGTCAACATGGGGGCCTACGAGGTGACGCTCGACGCGAAGGTCTGGCAGAACCCCGGGAACGGGGTGTTCTCCACCGGCGCCAACTGGGTGGGCAACGCCGCGCCGACGGCCTCCAGCGTGGTGGTCTTCGACACCACCGGCGGCAACCCGGGCACGCCCCACACGGTCACGTTCACGGCCGGCGCCCAGACGTATCAGCTGCGCGTGCTCACCAGCCCGATCACATTCAACTTCCTCGGCTCGTACACCCTGCTCGGCACGGAGCCGTCCGCGCCGCCCCTGCTCGTGAGCGGCGACCAGACGACCCGCCTGATCCTGTCGGCGCCGACGGCCGGGGCGATCCGCACGCTCACCGCGAACTGGGGTGTGCTGGCGCTCGAGCCGCAGGCGTCGGGGCGTTTGACCGTCCGCGGGTCCAAGACGGTGCTGGCGGTGGAGGACCGGCTCGATGTGGGCGGGTGGGGCGTGGGGAGGCTGGACGTGGAGCAGGGCGCCCGCGCCACGGTCTCGGGCGCACGCCTCGGTACCGGGGCCGGCTCCGACGGCACGCTGCTGGTCACCGATGCGGGCTCGACCTTCGTCTACGCGGGCGCCCTGTCGGACCTGGTCATCGGGGATGGCGGCGACGGCTCGCTCACGGTCCAGGGCGCCGGCACGGTGCTCGGAGACCCCCTGGCGCGCCGCGTCACGATCGGGCGCGCGGCGACCGGGATCGGCGCCGCTCGCGTCACGGGCGCGGGGTCGGCGTGGACCACCGCCGGCAACGAGTTCATCGTGGGGGATGCGGGCGGCGCTTCCCTGCAGATCGATTCCGGGGGCGTGCTCGGCACCACCACGTTCAAGCAGATCGTGATGCGCCTCCAGCCCGGCCCCGAGGCCACGCTCTCCATCGGCGCCGGCTCGCGCTGGGAGGAGACGCTCGCGGGCATGGTCGTCGGCCAGGCCGGGCCGGCCACGGTCACGCTCGAGGCCGGCGCCCAGCTCATCATGCCCCTGGGCGTGAGCCTGCGGCGCGACGCGGAGCTGCGCGGCGGGGGCACGGTCGAGGGCGGGCTGACCAACCTCGGGCGGGTGGCGCCGGGGCTGCCGGACCCGAGCCCCCTCACCGGCATCCTCCACGTGACGGGCGACTACGCCCAGCAGGGCGTCGTCACCGGGGCCAACGACACGGGCAGCCTCCTGGTGGAGGCGGGCGGATTCGCCCCGGGGCTGGACTTCGATCAGCTTCTGGTCACGGGCGCGGCCGAGCTGGGCGGCGGGCTCTACGTCGAGCTCATCAACAGCTTCGTGCCATCCCAGCCCAGCCTCAGCCTCGAGCTGGTGCGCGCCGCGCAGCGCACGGGCACGTTCGACGTGGCGGTGCTCCCGCCGCTCCCCAACAACCGCTTCCTGCGCGTCAGCTACAGCGCGACGTCGGTCCTGCTGGGCCTGGGCGAGCTCGACGGCATGATCAACTTCCCCGGGAGCCAGAACTTCTCGGTGCCCGGCGCCCCCACGGGCGCGGCCCTGGCCGATCTGAACGCCGACTCCCTGCTCGACATGCTCGTCGCCGTGCCCGACCCGGTCAACCCGACGCTCACGCCCGGGAAGGTCTACGTGCTGCTGAACCTGGGCAACGGCGCCGGGGGATGGAACGGGTACGGCCCGCCGGCGGCGTACACGGTGGGACGGGACCCGAGGGCCGTCGCGGTCGGCAACTTCGACAACGCGGGCGGACCCGACCTGGCCATCGCCAACAGCGAGGCGAACTCGGTCAGCGTCCTGATCAACAACGGCCAGGGCGTCTTCTCGCCCGGCGCGACGCTCCTGGTCGGGGCCCGGCCCCGGGCCATCGGCGTGGCGGACGTCGACGGCGCCTTCGGGCCCGACATGCTGGTCGCCAACTCGGGAACCACGTTCGTGACGCTCCTGCGGAACCAGGGGGGTCTCAAGTTCAAGCCGGACCCCGTGCCGGTGGGGCCGATCCCCACGTCGGTTGACCCGATCGACGTCAACAACAACGGCAGCCCCGACTTCATCGTGGCGAATCAGGGCGACAACACGCTGTCGATCCTCATCAACGACGGCACGGGCTCGCTGACGAACGCGACGACGATCCCCGTGGGCGTCGCGCCGGCGCAGGTCGCCTCGGGCGATCTGAACGGCGACGGCCTGCGCGACGTCGTGGTCGGCAACTCCGGCGCCGCGTCGATCTCGGTGCTGGTCAACGAGGGGGGCGGCGTGTTCGCCCCGCCGGTCGAGGTGCCCGTGGGGTCGGCCCCCCGCTCGATCGCGCTGCTGGACATGGATGGCGACAACGACCTGGACGTGGCCGCCGTGATCGGCGCGCCCCCGGAGGACCGCACCATCCGGCTCGTGCGCAACGACCTGAGCGGCGGGCAGCTGTCGGTCGTGCCGATCGAGCCGCCCCTGGCGGTCCCCAACGAGAGCCCGCTGGTGGTGCTCGGAGGCGACGTCGACAACGACAATCGCAAGGACATCGTGGCCGTCAACTCCGACCTGGAGGGTCTGCAGAACGTCAGCGTGCTCGCCAACGAGTTCGCCGCGGCCTGCTACGCCGACTGCGACCACAACTCGGCGCTCAACGTGAACGACTACATCTGCTTCCAGACGAAGTTCGCCCTCGGCGATCCCTACGCGGACTGCGACGGCAACGGGGTCCGCAACGTGAACGACTACATCTGCTTCCAGACGAAGTTCGCCCTCGGCTGTCCGTAGGGCGGCGCCGGGCGCGGGGCGCGGCGCCGGGCCGGGCTCAGGAGCGACCCTTGACCTCCTCGGGCGCGCCCCGCTGGGCGGGATCGGGCGGGGCGGCCTCGGCGGGCCGCTCCGGCTCGAGCAGGAACTTCCGGAGGCGCTCGACCTCGTCCTGGTTGTGCCGGCGCGCCCGGGCGACATCCTCGCGGTCGCCGAACGCGCGCGGGTCGGCCGGCTCCTCCCAGTGGGCCAGGATGAAGGCCCGCTCCCGGGGGGTCAGGTTCCACGAGAGGGGCAGGCGCTCGGTCAGGTGGAAGATGAACCGCTCGACCGTCACGGCGTGGTCCGCCTTCCAGCGCCCCTTCACGAGCTGGTACTCGGCGGCGCCGCGGGCGATCTGGGTGGCGACGCGGGCGTTGTAGAGGGTGGCGAGGGGTCCCATGACCATGTTGATCAGCCCGCCGCGGCTGGAGGCGCGCCGGGCGCTGGCGATCTCATCGGCGGGGCTGGCGGCCCGGATCTCCACGATGGCGATCCGGTCGGGGTGGACGGGGGCGCCGGGGCCGTCGAGGTAGTCGCCCAGGATCTCGAGCGCGGTGTAGAGCCCGGAGTTGTCGAAGTAGCCGCCGTCGGCGCAGTGCAGGGGCGTAGTCGCGGCGGTCCAGGGTCCGTTCTGGGGGCGCGCCTGCGGGGAGACGAACGGGAAGGTCGCCGACAAGCGCGCGGCGGTGGCGATCCGTACCTCGCCGCCCGGCGTGAAGTCCTCCATGGTCCGGCGCATGCGCGGCGGGACCACGGTCCCCGCGGGGACCGGCGGCGGGGCCAGGTCGGCCGGGGCCAGGCAGAGGCGCTCGCCGCTCTCCTGGACCGTGGCGTTGAAGATCTGCAGGGGGCGCCAGCCCTCGCGCACGCCCTCGGCCCAGCCGGAGAGGGTTGCCTTGGGGTCGGCCAGATACCGGCTCCAGCGCTGCTCGAGGGCCCAGCCGCGATCGGTGGTGCCCTTGCGACTGGCCAGGATGCCGCGCCACAGGTCGGGGTAGGCCATGCCCCAGGTGACGGCGTCGAGGCTGGGGGTGCCGGCGCGTTCCTCGAGCTGCGCCATCGCGGGCGGACCCGGGGGGCCGGCGGGGGTGAACCCATCGGCGTAGAGCATCGTGGCGATGCCGCCGCCCGAGACGGAGCTGAGCAGGCCGACGTGCTGGTGGAATCCGTCGATCCGTGCGTGGAGGCCGCGCAGGACGATGGCGGTCCAGTAGGACGCGGTGATGCCGCCGCCGCTGGCCGCCACGGCCACGAGGGGCGCCTCGGGACTCCCGATGCGCTCCCAGCGTGTCTGGATCGCGGCGAGGGCGCCGGGCTGTGCCGTCGCGCGGGGGGTTACGGGGAAGTAGTGGGTGTTCGGGAAGACCGACTGGAGGAGGAGCAGGATGATGATCGAGAGCGACACGCCGGGGGCGCGCGAGCGATCGAAGAGGAACGAGAGGGCCCCGAGCAGCCAGATGAGCATCATCACGAGGATGAGGAGGTAGGCGAGGGCGGGCACGTAGTCGGCCAGGAACGCGGCGGGTCGCGCCAGGCGTCCGACCAGGGCGTAGACGCCCAGGGTGGCGAGGAACAGGATGAGGGCGCGCTCGTGGAGGCGCTGGATGGAGGAGGGGAGGCCGTGGTAGGGGTTGACCGCCTCGACGAATCCGCGCCACCCCTCGGGGGCGAGCCGCTCGGCGCGCGAGAGGATGGGTTCGCGAGCGCGGCGCTCGGGGTGCGCGGCCTCGCGCCGGGCCGTGGCGTACCGGGTGACCTGGCGGACGACGGTCGCCGCGAGGAACCCGATCGCGCCGGCCGCGAGCGCCCGGAGCCGGTGCTCGGGAGGGTCCACCTTCCAGACGCTGGTGAGCACGACGGGCATCGCGAGGCCGGTGGCGAGCCAGAACCAGAGGGATCCCATGATGTTGCCGCTCGGCGGGGCCTCCTCGACATCCCACCAGTCCTGGCCGTGCCGGCGCAGGGCCAGGCGGCAGCGCGAGGGGATGGTGACCCAGATGAGGCGCCCGGTGTGGACGATCGACCAGGACGCGAGGAAGGCGAAGAAGGATGCGACGCCGACGGCGACGGCGTTGAGCACGAAGATGTTCGTGAGGCTGTCCGGGGCGACCGCGGGGGCGGCCACGGGCAGGAGGAACAGCACGGTTCCCAGCAGGAGGGGGTAGCGGATGAAGAACAGGTACTCGGTGATGTAGAAGCGCCGCTCGAACCATACGAGGGCGAGGATCGCGAGGATCGCGCCGACGAGCGCGCCCGGGAGCACGAGGGAGACTGCCAGCATCACGAGCCACCTCCATCGCCCCGGCAGCGGCCGGAGCCGCCGCTACCCCTTCTTCCGGATGCTCGCCTGGCCTTTCTCGAGGGCGGCCACCAGCGCCTGGAGGGTGGTCCGCAGGTCGTCGTCCGCGCCGTGCGCCAGGACGGAGTTGAGCTTCTCGACCGCGCGCACGGCCTGGGTGAGCGTGTCGATCGCGGCGTGGGCGAGCGTCAGCCGGTTGGCCGCGGCGGCCGCCTCGGCCTCGGACGCCACCCGCTCGATCGACTTGCGCAGGGCGACGATGTCGGCGGTGCGCCGGCGGATGTCATCGAGGGCGTCGTCCACGACCTCCGCGCTGAGGCGCTGGTGCGCCTGGATCGCGATATCGTCGAGCGCATCGGTCCCGGCGATCGCGGGGC
>CAYWOF010000173.1:0-3983 GCA_964459825.1 uncultured Phycisphaeraceae bacterium
GGCTCGCTCGCGCTCGGCCAGCTCCTGCTGCGTGACCAGCTCGCCCCGGCGCCCCAGCACCCGGTGCCAGAACACCTGCGGGTCGGGCAGGCCCCGTCCCTCGAGCCAGCGCGTGGACACGTCCAGTCCGATCATGGTGACCGCCCCGGTCCCCACCACCCGGCGCACCACCACGCACTCGCGCGCGGGGTCCGCGCCCGGGCCGGCGGCGGCGATGAGCGGAACGGCCTCGCCCGGCAGGGCCCCCTCCACCGGAGTCATGATCTGGACGACCTCTCCCTGCGGCAGGGTCAGTCGCTCGTCCTTCGTCAGCAGAAGGCGGTAGGGATTGAGGTCCTGCCCCTCGCGACGCTGCACGCGTACGCGCGGCGTGATGTCGTGGAGCGGGTTGTTGATCTCGTCGGTCCACACTTGCCCGACGCGCGGCAGGAGGATCACCAGGTGTCCGCCGCGCAGGACCCGCTCGCGGATCGCCTGGGCCGCATCGCGCGACAGGTCGGCGGGCGAGCCGGTGGCCCAGACGATGACGTCCATCGCCGCCAGGCCGTGCCAGCGGTCGGGCATGGTGCGCGGATCGAGTCCCAGGGCCAGGATGGACTGCTCGTGCCCCAGCGGCAGCCCCTCGTCCTGCGGATCGAAGGCGAACTTGGCCAGCCCGAGCATCTGCTTGCCCATGATCCCCGTGAGGCCGTGGCCCTTCTGGAGAAACCGCTGCGGGCTGATCCTCGCAACGCCCAGGAGACGCCCGACCGGCGCGCCGGCCTCGCCGGCCCCGGGGTCTCCGGCCGCGTGGACCGTCACCTCCAGCACATCGTTGAACCGGGTCGAGAAGGGCAGGTAGACGTAGAGCCAGACGGGCTGCGTCAGGCCAGGATTGGTCGTGACCAGGCGCTGGTACTGGGGCTGATCGCCGTCGGCGTCCCGGCGGGCCATCCGCACAACCACATCCCGGGGGCGATCGGAGGAGTCCGTGAGTTCCAGGCGGATTCCGGCCCATTCGCCCGGACGGGCCATCCCGCCCGCGCCGAACTGGTCGAGCGTGACCGTGACCTCCCCGGTGGGGCCGGGGGGCGCCTGGGCCGCGCCCTCGGGTGTGAGGGCCAGGGCAGCGCCCAGAGCCATCCCCCACACGCGGCTCATCCGGGACCATCGCATCCGCCGGATTCTACCGGTCCTTAAGCCCGGTGGTTCGCGGACCGATGCACGCCTGGTGGCCGATCTGCCCTTCAACGCGTGGCTGGCGATCGCCCTGATCATCGGCGCGACGGTGCTCTCGATGCTCTACACGCTCGCCGCGGTGATCCGCGACGAGGCTCACGTGATCGAGCTCAAACGGCGGGTTGTGGACCTTCGCCGGCGCTACGCCGAGGAGCTCAAGGCGGCGGGGCCCGATGCCGACGCCGAGGTGATCGAGCTGACCGAGGCGGACTTTGTGGAAGAGCCGGCCGCCAAGGCGGCGTGACCGGCCCGACCGCGCCACCCCCATCGGCCGAACCACCGATCGCAACGCCCGATCCCCGCCGACGGGTGCCCCCGGGGATCACGGTTCCCCTCGCGGGGCGGTGACGACCCTGAGCTGGTCCAACCACCGTGCCGTTTGACCCCGGAATGAGAGAGTGCGGCGGTCGTCCGAGATGGCGACCCAATCCTCCGAGTCGCCGTCGAACCACCCGCGCCACTGGCCGCCCGTGGGGTAGACCGTCGTCGGATGTCCCAACGGGGCATCCGAGGCATCCAGGTGCCCCCGGTCCCACACGACTCCGAGGATCTCGCTTGGGAACGTGACCTCGCCCTCCATTCGGGCAGTTCTTCCGGCGCCGATGTTCGCGTGCAACAGGTACGCACAAACCCGCTTGCCCGGCTCGAGGGTCCCGCCGACCCCTGGTGAGCCCGGGCGCGCGGGCCCGGGTTCGGTGGCATCGCACACCACCCCGGCCTCCAACACCCGATCCACGCACTCGATGAACAGGCGGACCTTTTCGTTGCTGACCAGCCTGCCGGGCTCGACCGACAGCGGCGGCTCGATCGCCTCCACCGCGCCCAGGAGCGTGACACCCAGGAACTGGTCGGGCGAATCGCCACCGAGCTGTGAGTCCGGCGGCACCTTGGGATCCACAGCGGGTCCGAGCGCCGTGGCATCGCCCTCGACCTCGGTCGGGCCTACGCCCCAGGCTGCTGGCCCGGGTGCCTCGGATGCCGGTTCAAGGGACAGGGCTCCGGGGGCGGGGCTCGGCGCGCCAGCGGTACCGCTTTTCGCCGGGCCCGACGCAGCCAGGCCGGCGGGGAGGCCTCTCAATAGACCGGCGATCACCGCGCTCGACATGGCAACCACGAGCACTCCCAAGGTGATCCAGACACCCCGCTCGACGGGGTGCATGCCGCGCCGGGGAGCCGGGATCACGGTTTCGGCGGGGGCACCGACCTGCGGCACACGGAGCGGCCGGTGCCCGGGCGCGACGAAGGACCGCGGCGGGGCCATGTCGCGGCGCCCGTCCCGCGGAAGCAACAGGCACTGCCAGGTTCGGTACAGGCCTCGCCCGCCCAGCAGGAGGCCAACCAGGACCAGCCCCCAGTAGACCGTGGTTCCGCCGGTGCGCGCAGACCGCGCGTAGCTCGCCAGGCTCCCTGCCACACCCCCGACGAGCAGGAGGAGCCCCAGCCCCACCTCCCCGAGGGCCCGAAGCCACGCCCCCCGGACGGCCCTCGGGCCGGCAGCGGCGAGGCCCGATCGCATGTACGCGCGGATACACCCAAGACCCCGGCGCCCGCATTGAAAGGAGATCGGCCCCTCATCGGCGGGCAGCGTCAGGGCGGTCGCGTGCACGAAGCTGGGCAGCGCCCACTCGCGCGCCGCCTCCTCCGGGGTGAACGCGTTCCGGAGCACGCCGCTCCCATCCCGAAGCGTCGCTTGACCCGGCGCGAGTTCCAGGCTCCACAGGTCGTCCCGACCGGTATCGCCAAGCCTGCGAAGGGGCACCTGGAGCGAGGCAGACATCACCGCCGAGAATACAAGGCCTTCCGACGATCCGGCGGCCCGGCTCATCCCAAGGCAGGCCGTCAACTGGACCTTCGGCCTCGACGGGCAGGCTGATTGGTTCCGCTCACGAGCCCGTCGCCAACAGGTCGCCCACCAGCTCCGCGTGCGCACGCATCCCGAGCCGGAAGCAATCGAGCTCGAACTTCTCGTTGGGCGAGTGGACCCGGTCGTCGTCCAGGCCAAAGCCCATGAAGACCGTGTCGATGCCCAGCTCGGTCTTGAGCAGCCCGGCGACCGGAATCGAGCCCCCGGTCTTGATCAGAGCCGGCGCCTTCCCCGAGGCCCGCTTCAGGGCCCGCGACGCCGCCGCCAGATAGGGCGAATCGATCGGCACCGTCACGCCCGGCCCGCCGTGGAGGTCGTGCATCTCCCAGCGGCACCCGGGCGGCGTGCGCTGCTTGAGCCAGCGGAAGAAGAGCTTCGTGACCCTCGCGGGGTCCTGGTCGGCCACCAGCCGGAAGCTCACCTTGGCGCTCGCGTGGGCGCCGATGACGGTCTTGGCCCCCTTGCCCGTGTAGCCGCCCCAGATGCCGTTGATCTCGGCCGTCGGCCTCCCCCACTCCCGCTCCATCGCGGTGTAGCCGGCCTCGCCGATGTCCGCCGCGCGCGGGAGCCCGATCTTCTTCAGCGCGCCCGCGGCGTTGAACTTGAGCTTGCGCCAGTTCTCCCGCTCCTTCTTCGAGAGGGGAACGACATCGTCGTAGAACCCCGGGATGTTCACGCGACGCTTCTTGTCGTGCAGCTGCGCCAGCACCCGGGCCAGCTCCGTGATCGGGTTCGGGCAGCGCCCGCCCCACAGCCCGGAGTGGAGGTCCTGGTTGGCCGCGTGGAGCGTGACCTCGGTGTAGGCGATGCCGCGCACCCCGTAGGTGATGGCCGGCCTGCCCCGGCCGAGCATGCCCGTGTCGGAGATGAGGCAGAAATCGCACGCCTTGAGGCGCCCGGC
>CAYWOF010000173.1:3993-7309 GCA_964459825.1 uncultured Phycisphaeraceae bacterium
GGCGTGCTGACGGATGAACGCCGGGAGGTTGACGGACCCGCTCTCCTCTTCCCCCTCGATCAGCACGGTCATCCTGACGCCGCCGGCGGCCAAGCCGGTGGTCGCTTTCCAGGCGCGCATGGCCTCGAGGAACGTCGCGACCTGGCCCTTGTCGTCCACCGCGCCGCGGGCGACCACCCGCTCGCCCGGGCCACCGGGCACGGCCGGCCTCACCACCGGCTCGAAGGGCGGGCTCTCCCACAGGTCGAGCGGGTCGACCGGCTGCACGTCGTAGTGCCCGTAGAAGAGCACGTGCGGCCCGCGATACTCGGGCGACCCCGGCGTGTGAGCCAGCACGATCGGGTGGCCCCGCGCCTCAACGGTCCCGGTGGGCTGCACCTCGACCTCGAAGCCACACTCCGTCAGACGCTGGGCCGCCCACTGCGCGGCCCGGGCGGTCTGCTCCCGATAGGCGGGGTCGGTGCTGATGCTCGGGATCCGCAGCCAGTCGATCCAGCGTGCGATGGCATCGCTCTCGGCGGCCGAGAGGGCGGCGAGGACGGCGTCGGTGGAGGGGGGCATGGGGGCGATGATATCGCCCGATGACCCCACGCCGAGCCGCCTTCGCCAGAACGTCGGACGGGGGTCAGGGAATCTGCTTCGATCGCGAGTCGTAGAACTCGACCGATTCCGGCGTCGCATCCCCGTCGGGCTCGAACAGGCTCCCCCCGGGATACCAGGGCTCCGCATCCTCCCAGGCCCGGGATGCCCGCATCCGGCCGACGTGCCCGTCGAAGAACGCGGCGTTGAGGGCCCCGATGGGGTGCCGGAACGAGAGCCGGTGGCGGCCGGGGGACGCCTGCGCGTTCGGCCCGCGCCCCCAGGCGGCGCTGCCGTGGAAGATCGGCCCCGCGTCCGTGAAGCACCCGTACCAGCGCGGCGTGGCGTCGATATCGAAGTCGAGCAGCGGCCCGGTGTTCGTGCTCGCCAGGTACCGCGTCCCGTCGGCCACGATCACCTTGCGCGATGGCTGCGCGCCGATCTGGTCCAGGCGCGGCCGGTACGCCGCCGGAACCCGGACCGGAGAGGGGATGCTGATGGTCGCCTGGCCGCCGCACTGGCCGTTGAGCTCGTCCTTCTGCGCCTGGGTCTTGGCCCCGGACCAGTAGTGGAAGCCCGCCGGCGCGAGATAGCTGATCTGCCGGATGCGTTCGGTGGCCAGCAGACGCTCGAACTCCTCGCGATCACCCATCGAGGCCTGATCGAACACGCGCTGGTTGAACTGCCGGGCGGAGGGGCAGCGGAGCGTCTCGAAGATGGCCGCGGTGCGCTCCGCCCGGTTGGCCGGCAGGTTCAGGGAATCTCCGAGCGTTGGGCTGATCCAGTCGTGCGTGCTGGTGGGCATGGCGGGATGGGTGTCGTGGATGTACCGCTGGTTGCCGGACTGCGCCACCTGGCCCGAGTAGCCGCTGGTCGTGGGCCCCGCGAAGAAATCCTGGAACGTGTTCATGTACATCATCTGGCCCTGGGCCATGGACCGAAGCATGGCCTGGCAGCCCACGCCGCGGGCCGCCTCGCGCGCCGCCCCGAGACCCGGGAGGAGCAGCGAGATGAGGATCGAGATGATCGAGATGACCACCAGCAGCTCGATGAGCGTGAACCCGCGCCCGGGCTCGCTGGGGTCGGTGCGGATCATCGATGGGCCTCCGCCAGCAGCCGCCGGCTCGCAACCGCGCCCACGACCCGACCGGTCCGGGGGTCGATGGCGCTCGAAGCGGCGCGCACACCGGCCAGGTCCGGGAGGCTCACGAACCACTCCCCGTTCTCGCGCCTCGCGGGCACCAGCGACAGCTCGCCCGTCTTCGGATTGCGCGCCGGCACCATCACCGTGCGTCCGCCTCGGACGTCGAACTCGAACACCTCCCCCGTCGTCACGTCCACCATCGCGGCCCGGCTCGCGAGACGTACCGCGGGATGCATCGCGCGGTACGAGCCCACCGCGGCCGCAACGGCCGCGCACGCCAGCGCCCCCGCCAGCCAGGCTCTTGGACGGATCATGCCCACCTCCGAGTCCCCGGCCGGACACCCGGCCGACCACCGGACGGCGAGCCTAACACTTCCGCAACGAGCCTGTCAACCGCTCGCGCTCCACGGCGCAGAGTCCACTAGGATCGATCCCATCCAGGGGATGATGGCCCCCATCTCCTCGCGCCGCAGCCACACCCGAGCGACATGCTTGAAGCGTTTGCCAACCAGGAACTTACGACTGGCTAGCCGACCGACATGCGCCTGATCCTCGTCAACCCCCGCGGCTTCTGCGCTGGCGTCGGCATGGCCATCGAGGTCGTCGATCGCGTCCTCGATGCCTTCCCCGGCCAGACCGTGTACGTCTACCACGAGATCGTGCACAACCAGCACGTCGTCGGGCGCTTCCAGCGTCGCGGCGTGGCGTTCGTGGACTCGATCGCCGAGATCCCCGAGGGCAGCGTCGTGGTCTTCTCCGCGCACGGCGTGAGCCCGCAGGTGCGCGCGGAGGCCGCGGCCCGCAACCTCACCGCCATCGATGCCACCTGCCCCCTCGTGACCAAGGTCCACTCCGAGGCCATCCGCTACGCGCGCCAGGGCTACCAGATCCTGCTCATCGGGCACGCCGACCATCAGGAGATCGCGGGCACGCGCGGCGAGGCCCCCGACGCCATCCAGGTCGTCGAAGGGCCTGAGGACATCCCCGGCCTCTCCATCCGCGACCCCGACCGCCTCGTCTACCTCACCCAGACCACGCTCTCGATCGACGATGCTGCGGCCACGATCGCCGCCCTCAATCGGGCGTTCCCCAACATCAAGGAGCCGCCCTCCAGCGACATCTGCTACGCCACCACCAACCGCCAGCAGGCCGTGCGCCGCCTCGCGCCCGCGTGCGACGTCGTCCTCGTCGTCGGCTCGCGCAACAGCTCCAACTCCGTCCGCCTCACCGAGATCGCCCGCTCCAGCGGCGCCGCGGCCTACCTCCTCGACGACGCCTCCGGCCTGCGCGACGAGTGGTTCACGCAGGGGGTGGCACACCCAGCGAGCCCCGCTCGGCGGGTGAGTCGGGCGTGCCCGGAGCCCGGATCAAGCGAGATCACTCCCGATCCCTCTTCGGGTGCCACCAGTCGCCCGTCTTCCGGCGAGTCGTGCCTGTCACCCCAGGTTGCCGATCGCCGCCACTGCTCGCCTCTCCATTCCCCCGGCCGCTCTTCGGCCCCAACGGGGCCGCGGAATGTAGCCACGGGTGGAGGCGGCGGCGTCCTCGCCGCCGACGGAACCCGTGGTGCGCCGAGTGAAGACGATCCCGCCC
>CAYWOF010000174.1:0-7292 GCA_964459825.1 uncultured Phycisphaeraceae bacterium
TCTGGAACTCGAGGAGCTCGCCGGCCATGGCGTTGGCCAGGCCGTAGATGCGCGCGATGCCGTCGCCGACCTCGACCACCCGGCCGACCTCGGAGACTTCCAGCTCGGCGGCGTACTGGGCGATCTCCTGCTTGATGACGCTGGCGATCTCGTCGGTCTTGATCTTCACGGGGTGCTCCTGGCGCTCGCGTCCGGGCCCCCGGGGGGCAGGCCGGGCCGGGGCCGTCTGGCGTGGGGTCCAAGGGTAGGTGGGTCGGCGGCGGGCGTCGCGGCTCAGCCGGGCTGGTCGGCGGGGCCACCCGCCGGGGGCTTGGGGTCCGAGCCGGAGCCGGAGGGGGGCGGGTCCTCGCGCGGCCGGACCCGCAGGCGGACGGTGGTGGAGGCGGCCTCGAAGCGGAGGGGGGTGGGGAGTTCGGTGAAGACGGCCTGGCGCTCGATGGGTTGGGCGTCGAGGGCGGCCCGCTGGAGCACGTCGAAGGGAAGCGGGACGTAGGCCTTGACCGCGAGGCGGTTCTCCTTGATCTGCTGGATGAGGTCGTCGGGGCCGGTGACGGCGACATCGGTCAGGAAGTGGTCGCCGAGGATCTCGATGTCCCAGTGCTCCTGCTCGCTGGGCGTCAGGAGCAGGGTGACATACACCGTCGGGATGACGGTGCGGGCGGTGCGCGAGCGCAGGGTGAGGCTGACGGACGCCTGGGGCGGCTCGATCCGTGCGGCATCGTCGGCCGTCAGGCCGCTCGGGGGCAGCAGCCGGACGTTCGGGATGGTCGTGGGCCGGCCTTCGGGGAGATCGCCCTGGGCGTCGGCATCGATGCGGGCGATGACCTCCAGGGGGGCGGGCAGGGAGTCGGCCAGGCGCCGGGGCAGGCGCAGGGTGACGGCCGCGGGGGTGGCCGTGGGCGTGCCGTCGAGCTGGCCGTCGGGGACCTCGACGCGGACCTTGGCTTCGAGCTCGACGAGATCATCCACGCGGACGTTGACGCTGGGCGGATCGACCTCGAGGACCGAGACCCCGCTGTCGCGGAACTCGGGGCGGACGCGGAGGGCGGTGCGGAGGTCGACGGTCCGCTGGCCGGCATCGGCCGGGAAGCCGGGGTCGCCGGGCGCGATGCGGATGGTGTGGCGGGTGATCTCGCGCAGCTTGTCGAGCCGGGCGGTGGAGCCCTCGGCGCGCAAGGTGACGGACCCGTCGAAGGCCTCGCCGGGGCTGAGGGCGACCGCCTTGGGGCTGGTGGCCTCGGGGCGGAGCGCCACCTCGATGCGGAGGGTGTCGGTGCGCAGGCTCTCGGACTCGGCGATGGTCCAGACCACGAGCGTCACGAGGGCGACGATGACGAAGGTGCGGAGGCGGGCGAGCATGGCGGCGGCTCAGGCTTTCGTGGGGGCGACGGCCTCCGGCGCGGGCTCGGCGGCGGATTCGGCGGCCTCTGCGGCGGTGGGCGGGCTGGGCGGGGGCTCGCGCTTGAGGCGGGCCAGGAGGGCCTCGGCGAGCTGCTTGGGGGGGATGGCGTCGGAGAGTCGCCCCCGCTCGGCGAGGCGGATCTGGCCGGTCTCCTCGCTGACGACGACGACGAGGGCGTCGCACTCCTTGGTGAGGCCGACGGCCGCGCGGTGGCGCGAGCCGAGGCGGGGGTCGGGCATCTCGCTGGGCTCGGCCAGGGGGAGCTGGACCTTGGCGGAGCGGATGACATTGCCCTGGACGACGACGGCCAGATCGTGGAGGGCCGAGCCCGGGAAGAAGATGGTCTGGAGGAGGGGGGCGGAGAGCTCGGCGCCCAGGGGCGTGCCGCCGGCGACCAGCCCGGCGAGGCCGACCTGCCGCTGCAGGACGATGAGGGCGCCGAACTTGGCCTTGGAGAGGTAGATGCAGGCGTCGGCGATGGCCTCGACGGCGGTGGCGATCTGGCGGGGCGTGGTGCGGAAGAAGGGGGCCTCGCCGATGCGGACCAGGGCGCGCCGGAGCTCGGGCTGGAAGATGACCACGAGACCGACGGCGGCGATGGCCAGGAAGCGATCGTAGAGGAACGTGAGGCGGGGGCTTCCGAGCACGCGGGCCACGATGGTGGCGACGATGAGGATGAAGAAGACGCCCTTGAGCGCGCCGGCCGCCCGGGTGCCGCGGACGAAGACGATGACCGCGTACACGAAGAGCCCGATGACGAGCAGCTCGCCGGCGACCTCCGGCAGGGGGTAGCCGGTGAGGCGGTTCCAGAGGCCAATCAGGCGATCGAAGAAGGTCACCGGAGTTCCTCGGCGGGCGATCGACCCGGGTCGGGGACGGGCAGAGCGAGAGTCTACCCGGCGATGCGGTTCCGGCTACCATCGGCACGCCGAAGTTCCGGCGCGGGGACCAGGGCCTTGGGGTACAGGGTGGTTCGGTTCCAGGAGACGCCGAACCCCAACGCGGTCAAGTGCGTGCTGGACCGGCCGGTGGGGGGATCTCGCTCCTACTTCAACGGCGCGCAGGCGACGGACGACGCGCTGGGGCGCGCGTTGTTCGCGATCCCGGGCGTGGTCAACGTGCTGATGCACGGCGACTGGATCACGGTGGGCAAGGCGCCCGAGGCCCCGTGGAAGAGCCTGCGGGCGGCGGTCGAGCGGGTGCTGCGGGAGGCGCCAGAGTGAGCGTGAGGCGGTGAGCGGGACCAGCGGGAAGCGACGGCGCGGGAGGGGGGACGGGGGCGACGCCGGTCGTGATCGGCGGATCGTCCGGGCGGTGTGCCGGTGGTTCGGGGCGAACGCCCGGCCGATGCCGTGGCGGATCGAGCCGCGCGACCCGTACCTGTCGCTCGTCAGCGAGTTCATGCTCCAGCAGACGCAGGTGGCGCGGGTGCTGGAGCGCCTGCCGGCGTTCATCCGGCGGTTCCCGACCGTCGCGGCCCTGGCGCGGGCGGAGGGGCACGAGGTGCTGGCGGCCTGGTCGGGCATGGGGTACTACCGGCGGGCGACGAACCTGCACGCGGCGGCGCGGGTGATCGTGGAGCGGCACGGCGGGCGCGTGCCGGACGATGTCGAGGCGCTGCGCGCGCTGCCCGGAGTTGGCCGGTACACGGCCGGGGCGGTGGCGTCGATCGCCTTCGGGCGGGCCGAACCGGCGGTGGATGGGAACGTCACGAGGGTGCTGCTGCGCCTGGAGGGGCGGGCGCTGCGGCATGGGAGCGCGGAGGCTCTTCGTTGGGCCTGGGGGAGGGCGGGGGCGCTGGTAAGTCAGACGCAGAGCAGCCGAGCCGCAGAGCGGCAGAACAGCAGACTGTCTCTCGGCGCCGGGTCGTTGAACGAGGGGTTGATGGAGCTGGGGGCGACGGCGTGCGGCGTGGGGCGCCCGCGCTGCGGGGCGTGCCCGTTGCGGGAGTTGTGCGTGGCCCGGGCGCGGGGGATGCAGGATCAGATCCCGCGGGCGCAGGCGCCGGCGCGTCGGTCGCGACTGTGGTGCGGGGTGGTGGTCGTGCGCGATGGGCGGGGGCGCATGCTCGTGGAGCGCAGGGGGGCTGGGCTGTGGGAGGGGATGTGGCAGGCGCCGACGGTCGAAGCGAAGAGAAAGTACACAGTACAAAGTGCAAAGTACAAAGAGGAGAGACCGGCGGTTGACGCGGTGGTAGATCGGCTGGGGCTGGTAGGGGTCGCGCTGGCGGAGGGTGCGCCGGAGGAGTTCGATGTCGTGCTGTCGCACCGGGAGGTGCGGTTCACGGTGTGGCGGGGGCGGACGCGGGAGGCGGGGGGAGCGCTGGCGCGAGAGGGACGGCGGTGGGTGACGCGGGAGGCGCTGCGCGAGATGGCGCTGGCGAATCCGCAGCGGCGGATGCTGATCGGGGAGGCGGGCGAGCGGTCATAGTGGCCCTTGCTCTCGGGCCCAGCCCCCCGCCGGTGGGGCATCGCGCATCGCGGGGATCTCGGCGAGCGTCAGGACAAGGCCGCACTCGGGGCAGGCGGTTCCGGCGCACCCGCGCAGGTTGTAGCGGCATCGGGGGCACGCCAGATCGCGGTCCGCCAGGTAGGCGCGCACGTGACTGACCACCGTGAAGCCCTGGCGGGCGATCTGCCGCTCGACAAAGAGCCTCAGGCGCGCGCACTCTTCCGGCGACACGAACGTTCGCTTGGGAATGACGTAGCTGCCCTCCGCGGCCTGGCAGATTGCGAGCGCATCCTCTGTTTCAATGACCGCCGAGATGGCCGGCCAGGGCTGGCGAATCTCCTGGAGCGGACCGCGGAAGTCGATGCCGCTGGAGTCGATGACGATGGTGCGTGGGCCGGTGTGGTACCACGCCGCCACGGAGTTGAGCGATGCCTCGAGACTCCTGTCCACGGCCTTGCGGTAGCGCCTCTCGGCGTCCGTCGTGACCCCCGCCCATGAGCCGGCGACGACGAGTCCGGTCCCGACGACCAGGGCTTGCGGCAACCACCCCCGCGTGTGCAGCGCGAGCATGATGAGGAATCCCAGGGTGAGTGCCAGGGCGAGCCAGGCACTCCGCTGACGACGGCGCGCGAGACTGGCCAGCACATCGGTGTAGTTCGGGCTCTGGAGGGTCGCGCGTCGCATCCATGCTTCGTACTCGTCGCGAGTGATCTCAAACGAGTACTTGAAGGTGGCGTCGCTCGTTGCCATCGCACGCCCAGTCTACCGCCTCTGCTCCACGAATGGCCCCGGACCCGATCCGACTCGCCACGGCTGCGACCCAGCGGTATCCTCCGCCCGCGTGCGCCTGGCGGTGGTCATCCCGGTCTACAACGAGCGGCGGACGCTCCCCCGGGTCATCGAGCGGCTCGATGAGGCATCGCCGCCGGCCCGCTCCGATGCGTCCGTCGCGCCGCCGGCCCGCCGGATCATCCTCGTCGATGACGCGTCGACCGATGGCTCGACGGAGATCGTGCGCGGGCTGGCGGCGCGGCCCGACGTGCTGCCGGTGTACCACAAGCGGAACCTCGGGAAGGGGGCGGCGCTGCGCTCCGGGTTCGCCGCGGCGCTCGCGGATGGCGCGGATGTGGTGATCATCCAGGATGGGGACCTGGAGTACGACCCGGCGGACCACGGGGCGGTGCTGGCGCCGATCCTGGATGCGCGGGCGGACGTCGTGATCGGGACGCGGTTCGCGCGGGGCTCCTCAGTGCCGGTTGGCCGGATTGTGGTGCAGGCATCCGTGCCTGCACTTCCGTCGGCCCCGACCCTGGAGGGGCAGCAGGTGCAGGCTGGAAGCCTGCACCACAAGCAGGGGCACATCCGGCGCGGCGCCAACTGGTTCATCACCCGCGCGAGCAACCTCGCGACCGGGCTCTCGCTCACCGACATCGAGTGCGGCACGAAGGCGTTCACGCGGGCGGTGCTGGAGCGGCTCCGCCTGCGCGAGGACCGCTTCGGCATCGAGCCCGAGCTGGTGGCCAAGGTGGCGCGGATGCGCCTGCCGGAGGGGGGGGCGGGCGGCGAGCGGCGGGCGCGCGTGTTCGAGGTGCCGGTGTCGTACGCCGCGCGCGGGTACGCCGAGGGGAAGAAGATCGGGTGGCGGGACGGGGTGCGGGCGGTGTGGTGTGTGGTGAAGTACCGATGGGTCGGGTAGGCCCGGTGGTCGCGGTTGGGTCCTATCGCGCCGCGCCCCTCGCCCGGCTAGACTGCGAGCCGGAATCGGCCCCGGCCGAGGGGAGATCGCGCGAGCGGGCCCCGGGGCGCGCGGGGGCCGGCGGACGGGCGAACGTCGGAGAGGATTCGAGCATGAGCCAGACGGCGGCGAGCTGGGTCGAGCGCGTGGACGAGTGGCTCTCGGCGCTCCCGCGGCGCGACGGCATCTCGGGCATCTCCGAGTCGCGGGCCTACGCCCACGATGAGGCCGGGTACGACGAGCAGTACCAGTCCGATCCGGCGAACCTGACGGTCGGTCGCGGGCTGGTGAACCTGCTGCGCGAGCAGGGGGCGCCCTTCGACGGGCCGGCGCTGGAGGTCGGGTGCGGGACGGGGCTGGTGTCGCTGGGGCTGGGCGCGCAGCAGGCGTACCCCCTGCTGGTGATCACGGACCCCTCGCCGAAGTTCCTCGACATCACGCGCCGGAAGATCCGGGCCCACGCGCTGGATGAGTCGCGCCTGCGCTGGGCGGTGCTGATGGGGGAGGAGATCGACCGCCTGCCGGAGGGCGCGTGGTCGCTCATCGTGCTGCGCTCCACGCTCCACCACATCGTGGATGTGGACGGCTTTCTCCGCGCGGCGGCGCGGGCCCTGGCGCCCGCCGGGGTGCTGGCCTTCCAGGAGCCGTGCTCGGAGGGGTACATCCTGATGGGGGCGCTGGTGCAGTTCCTGCCCGTGCTGGCGGGGCGCGCGGGCAAGAGCCTGACGCCCGAGCAGGCCCAGCGCGTGCGGGCCTTCGCCAACGCGATGAAGTTCTACGCCCGGCGCGACGTGGACAAGAGCAAGCACGAGGACAAGCACCTCTTCCGCGTGGACGAGCTCATGCGGACCGGGGGCGCGTGCGGGCTGGAGGTGCGCTTCGAGCCGAACATGACGTTCGACTACCACGGGTCACCCACGGGCGAGCGCTGGGGCCCCGACCGGTTCGCGGCCTTCTTCCGCGGGTACGCGCGGTACTGCATGTCGTGGGACGAGGGGCTCATGCGCCTCTTCGATGAGCACCTGGCGCCGTTCTGCGCGTACATCGACGAGCTGTCCGGGGGCGGGGGCGGGCCGTACATGCACGGGGTGTTCACCTGCGTCAAGCGCTGACGCCCGTGGCGGGGCGCCGGGCGTCTCAGCCCCCCGCGGGCCGGAGCTCGGGGAGGTCGTAGATCGGCCCGCGCTCGGCAATGAGCCGGTTCTGGATCTCCGCCAGGATCAGGCGCGAGACGACCTGGTCGCCGATGGTGCCGACGCGGATGCGGATCTTGGTCACGCGCTCGGACCGCTTGGTGATGATGATCGTGATGTCGCGCCCGTCGATCTCGTCGGCCAGGAGCGTGGCCGACGCGGCGCGGACCGCGCGGCTGCGCACGGGGTACTCGAGGACGGCGAGGGCCTCGTCGGCGGCGCCGAGGACCTGCTCGAAGGGGATGGAGTAGGCGGCCTTGATCTGGCCGTTGATGTACGCCGCGGCGCCGGTCTGCACGGCGGAGAAGGTGCCGACGAGGATCATCGGGGGCGCGCAGGCCGCGAGGGCGCAGGCGCCGAGGAGGAACACGCCCGAGGTGCGCAGGAGGAGGGTCGTCATGCCGGTTCGAGCCGCCACACGCCGCCACTGGCGCCCGAGAGGTCGATTGTAACGGCCCCTCCGGGGCCGGTGTGCGACCGCCCGGTGAACAGGTCCGTGGCGCGAAGGGGC
>CAYWOF010000175.1:0-7275 GCA_964459825.1 uncultured Phycisphaeraceae bacterium
CCCGGCTGGCTCAGGTTTTCCAAGGCAGGTCAGCGCCTCCGGGGCCAAAGCAGAACCACCCGGCCGTGTGACCGGGTGGCTCCGTTCATGCTGCGCGGGCCGGTCCGTCCGGCCCCGTTGGGGTCAGGGTCAGGCGCGCCGACGCCGGATCACGCCCATGCCCGCCAGGCCCGCCAGGCCCATCGCGCCGGCGGTGGGGAGCGGGATGGTCGGGTTGACGACCGTGCCGTTCCGCACGCAGAAGGTGAAGCGCCCGTCCACGCCGCTGTTGAGCTGACGGTAGATCAGACCGGTGACGAGGTTGCTGTCGAGGAACGCGCCGTTGACGGCCGAGCCGGCGATCTCGAACGCGTCGCTCACGCCGTTGGACCACCCGGCCCGCGCCGAGGACCCGCCCAGCCCGCCCGTGCCGCCGGAGGCGCTGCCCGTCTCCCACTCGATCTTGTCGTAGTTGAACTCGAAGCAGAAGTCGCCGTTGGCCTGCACGTCATAGATCACGAGCTGGAACGTGTTGAGCTTGTCCGTGCCGAAGGCGTAGTACCCCACGTCGCGCCAGCTGACGCCCCACGCGGGGGAGGCCCCGACCATGCCCGCGCCGTACTGGGTGACGCCCGAGCCCGCGCCGCGCGTGTCCACGTCGGCGAAGAACGGCGCCAGGAGAGGCACGCCCGTCGTCAGGATCGGGAAGGGCGTGAAGGTCGACATCGCGCCGGTGAACGTCACGTTGCCGTTGTTGTTGACGTACCCGCCGGTGTAGGACGAACCGTAGAAGTTCAGCGTCCCCAGGCCGAAGCCGACGAAGCCCGTCGAGCCGTCGTCGTTGGCCGGAAGCGTCGAGGCGTCGAACCCCGAGCGGACGGCGCCGGCGTTGGCCGACGCCGCGAAGCCGGCGAGCGCAGCGCCCGCGAGCACGATCAGACCAGTCTTACGCATGTCGCATCTCCCCCTCTAAAGCTGATTGACTCAGCGCCCACCCCACGAACACCGTCGAGGCACACTGCCCGATCTCTCACGCGGCGTCCGCGTCGTGCTGTTATGCCACGAGCCGAGCGGCAACGCCAGTTCCTCCAAGCGGTTACAACCCGAATTCCCGTCCGGTCCGGCCCATAACGCCGGGGGCCGATCCGTTATGACCACGCCTCGCCCGCGAGGTCCGTCCCGTTTACCATCCCCGCCCGCCGCGCCCGAGGAGGCCCCATGCCCACCGCCCTCAAGGACCCCCGCTTCACCGGCGCCTTCACCGCCATCACCACGCCCTTCACCGCCGATGGCGCCGCCATCGACGAGGAGCGCCTCGCCGAGCAGATCGAGTTCCAGGCCCGGCCCGCCGCCGGAAGACCCGGCGTGCGCGGGATCGTGGTCTGCGGCACCACCGGCGAGTCGCCCACCCTGAGCCACGCCGAGTACGAACGCCTCGTCGCCCGCGCCGTCGAGCTGGGCCACGCCCGGAAGCTGCTCGTGATCGCCGGCACGGGGAGCAACTCCACGGCCCACGCGGTGGAGCTCCAGCGCTTCGCGGCAGGGGCCGGGGCCGACGGAACCCTCAGCGTCAACCCCTACTACAACAAGCCGACCCCCGAGGGGCTCTACCGCCACTTCGCCGCCATCGCCGAGGCGGCGCGCATCCCCGTGGTCCTCTACAACATCCCGGGCCGGACCGGCGTGGCCCTCACGCCGGCGACCGTCGAGCGCCTCGCCGCGCTGGGCCCCATCGTCGCGATCAAGGAGGCCACGGGCTCGACCGATTCGGCCACCGAGATCCTCCAGCGTGCCCCGGGCCTGGCCCTCCTCTCGGGGGACGACTCCATGACCCTCCCCTTCGCCTCGGTCGGAGGGGTCGGCGTCGTGTCCGTCGTCGCCAACCTCGTCCCCGACCGGGTCGCGGCGCTCTGCGCGGCCTTCCTGGCCGGACGCTGGGACGAGGCCTTGGCCCTCCACCGGCGGCTCTTCGACCTCTGCCGCGCCATGTTCGTCGAGACCAACCCCATCCCGATCAAGGCCGCGCTACGACTGCTCGGGCGCGACACGGGGGCCCTGCGCCTCCCGATGACCGAGGCGAGCCCCGCGACGGTCGCCAGCGTGCGGGCCGCGCTGACGGCCGCGGAGCTGCTGTAGGAATTCTGATCGCCGGAACTTCTTGCCTCCCAAGCAGGTGCGCCCGACGGTCGGTTTCGACCGCGGGATCCGCCCCCGCGCCTGCTAGAATCCAGCGCCATGCCCAAGCGGTCCCCCGCCGCGCCGCGCCGCCCCACGCGTTCGGCCGGTGAGACTCCCGAATCGTCCGAGGTCGCGGCCCCGAAGGCTCCCGGCGAGCCCTTCGCGGGCTATCAGGCCGCCCTCCGGAATCTCAACGAACGCGTCAACCTCGAGCGCGCCCGCCCCGCGACGATCGACCGCGAGTCGGTCTTCCGCCTCGACCGCATGCGCGCCCTCCTCGACGCCCTCGGCAATCCCGAGCGCGACGTGCGCTGCGTCCACATCGCCGGCTCCAAGGGCAAGGGGAGCGTGGCGGAGATGACCGCCTCCTGCCTCACCGCCTGCGGCTACACCACCGGCCTCTACACCAGCCCCCACCTCGTGGACGTGCGCGAACGCGTGCGCATCAGCGGCGATCCGATCTCCTACCCCGCCTTCACCCGCGTCATGGGGCGCGTCGCCGGGGCGGCCGGCGCCATCGAGAAGAAGCACGGGCCCGCGACCTACTTCGAGGTGCTCACCGCCCTGGCCCTCTGCCACTTCGCCGAGGAGGCCGTGGACGTCGCCGTCATCGAGGTGGGCCTGGGGGGACGGCTCGACTCGACCAACCTCGTCCACCCCGAGGTCACGGCGATCACCGCGATCCAGCGCGAGCACACGCAGATCCTGGGCGACACGCTCGAGAAGATCGCCGCCGAGAAGGCCGGCATCCTCAAGCCCGGGGTGACCGCGCTCACGGTCCCGCAATCGCCGAGCGTGCTCGAGACCTTCCGCGCCATCGCCGATCGCGTCGGCGCGCCCCTCCAGGTCGTGGGAGGCGGAGGCCCCCAGGACATCGACTTCAGCTACCGCTTCGAGGCCACCCCCGAGCTCGGCCCCCACGCCCGGGTCTGCCTCACCACGCCGCGCTCCAGCTACGAGCACCTCCCGGTCCCCCTCAAGGGCGAGCATCAGGCCCTCAACTGCGGCCTGGCCCTCGCGATCCTCGACAAGCTCAAGGACCGGGGCTTCGAGGCGCCCGAGCGCAAGGTGGCCGAGGGCCTGGCCCGCACCCCGTCCGATGGGCGCCTGGAGATCGCCTGGAGCAACCCGCGCATCGTCCTCGACGGCGCCCACACGCCCGAGTCCGTCCACTGCCTGATGAAGGCCATCGGCGCCCACATCCGCTACGACTCGATGGTCGTCGTCTTCGGGTGCGCCGAGGACAAGGACGTCAAGGGCATGCTGAGCAAGATCGCCCTCGGCGCCGACAAGATCATCTTCACGCGGGCCGCCGGCAACGCCCGGGCCATCGACCCGCGCGAGCTCCAGCGCCGCTTCGCCGAGGTGAGCGGGAAGATGACGCAGGTCGCCCGCACCCTGCCCGAGGCGCTCGAGATGGCCGCCCGGGCCGTGGGTCGCGATGACCTCATCTGCGTGACCGGCTCGTTCTACCTCGCGGGCGAGGCCAAGAAGCACCTGGCCGACCTCAAGGCCAGGCGCCGGGCCTCCTGAGCTCTCCCCTACACTTGGCTCCCATGTCCGGCCCGTCCGCGCCATCCACGCCGCCGAGCGACATCCCTCCCCACCGCTACACGCCCGCGCTCGCCGGCGCCATCGAGGCGCGCTGGCAGGAGTTCTGGGCCGCGCACGGCACGTTCCGCCAGCCCAACCCCGGCGAGCCGGGCTTCGACCCGTCGCGACCCAAGACCTACGTGCTGGACATGTTCCCCTACCCGAGCGGGGTGGGCCTGCACGTGGGGCACCCGCTGGGCTACATCGCCACGGACATCTACGCGCGCTACCTGCGGATGAGCGGGCGCAACGTCATCCACGCCATGGGCTTCGACGCCTTCGGCCTCCCCGCCGAGGAGTACGCGCGCGAGACGGGCACCCACCCGCGGATCACCACCGAGCGGAACATTGCGACCATGCGGGCCCAGCTGCGCCGCCTGGGCCTGGCCCACGACCCGCGCCGGAGCATCGCCACCATCGATCCCGCGTACTACCGGTGGACCCAGTGGATCTTCCTGAAGATCTACAACAGCTGGTACGACGACCGGAACGAAGAGACGCCGAGAGGGAGAGATGGAGAGCGGGGTGGCACGCCCAGCGGGCGCAGCGAGTCGGGCGTGCGGGGAGAGGGACGCGCCCGTCCCATCGCCGATCTGGTCCGGGAGTTCGAGGCGGGCTCGGTGCCGACGCGCTCGGGCCGGGCCTGGCGCGACCTCTCCGCCGACGAGCGCCGCGACGAGATCGACTCGCGCCGCCTGGCGTTCATCGCCGAGGTCCCCGTGAACTGGTGCCCGCGCCTGGGCACGGTCCTCGCCAACGAGGAGGTCACGGCCGAGGGGAGGAGCGAGCGCGGCGACCACCCGGTCTTCAAGCGCCCGCTGCGCCAGTGGATGATGCGGATCACCGCCTACGCCGAACGCCTGGGCGCGGACCTGGACCGCCTGGACTGGCCCGAGTCGCTCAAGCTGATGCAGCGGAACTGGATCGGGCGGAGCGAGGGGGCGTGGATCGACTTCCGGGTGCCGGGTTTCGGGGAGGGGGTCTCGGGGAAGGCGGTTCGCGTCTTCACCACGCGCCCCGACACGCTCTTCGGCGCGACGTACATGGTGCTCGCGCCGGAGCACCCGCTGGTCGATGCCATCGCCGGGAAAGACTGGGGCGATGCCCCCGCGCCGTGGCGCGGCGCGTTCCCGGGCGCGCCGGCCGGCGGATTCGGCTCGCCGCGCGAGGCGGTCGCGGCCTATCGGCGCTACGCGCAGTCCCGGTCGGATGTGCAGCGGACGGAGGCGAAGGACAAGACCGGCGTCTTCACCGGGGCCCGGGCCATCAACCCGGCCACGGGCAAGCCCATCCCCGTCTTCATCGCCGATTACGTGCTCATGGGCTACGGCACCGGCGCCATCATGGCCGTGCCCGGCCAGGACGAACGCGACTGGCAGTTCGCGCAGGTCCACGGCCTGCCCATCGTCCGCACCGTGCGACCCCCCGAGGGCTGGGACGGCGAGGCGTTCACCGGCGAGGGGCCCGCGATGAACAGCGGCTTCCTCGACGGCCTGGCCGTGGACGCGGCCAAGCGCGCCATGATCGACTGGCTGGAGCGCGAGGGGCACGGCGAGCGCGCCATCACCTACAAGCTGCGCGACTGGCTCTTCTCCCGCCAGCGCTACTGGGGCGAGCCGTTCCCCATCGTCTTCGACGAGCGCGGCGTGCCCCACGACCTGCCGGAGTCGATGCTCCCCGTTCTCCTGCCCGAGCTGGCCGACTTCAGCCCCGCCTCCAGCGATGACCCCGACGCCCCGCCGACGCCCCCGCTGGCCAAGGCCCGCGAATGGGTGAGCGTGGAGCTCGACCTCGGCGACGGGAAGAAACGCTACCGGCGCGAGACCAACACCATGCCCAACTGGGCCGGCTCGTGCTGGTACTACCTGCGCTACCTCGATCCCGAGAACGACCGCGCGTTCTGCGACCCGAGCGTCGAGCGGTACTGGATGAGCGGAGGGAGAGACGGAGAGACGCAGAGAAGCGGAGAAGGGGGCCCCGTCGGGGGCGTGGACCTGTACGTCGGCGGCGTCGAGCACGCCGTCCTCCACCTCCTCTACGCCCGCTTCTGGCACAAGGTCCTCTTCGACCTCGGACTCGTCTCCACGCCCGAGCCGTTCCAGCGTCTCTTCAACCAAGGCTACATCCAGGCTGCGGCCTACCGCGACGAGCGCGGCGTGTACGTCGAGGCCTCGGAGGTGGAGGAGCGCGACGGCTCGTTCACCTTCGCGGGCCGACCCGTGACGCGCGAGTTCGGCAAGATGGGCAAGAGCCTCAAGAACGCCGTCACTCCCGACGACATCGGCGCCGAGTACGGGTGCGACACGCTGCGGGTCTACGAGATGTCCATGGGCCCGCTCGAGGCCTCCAAGCCCTGGAACACGCGCGACATCGTCGGCGCCCACCGCTTCCTTCAGCGCGTCTGGCGTCACCTGATCGACGAGCAGACCGGCGCGCCCCGCACCGGCGAGGGCGCGGCCGACGCCGCCACGCTCCGCCTGCTCCACAAGACCATCCGCGCGGTGCGCCAGGACCTGGAGCGCCTCTCGTTCCACACCGCCGTCTCGAAGCTCATCGAGCTCAACAACCACCTGGGGGCGCTCCCGGCGGTCCCGAGCGACGCCGCCCGCGCCCTCGTGCTCATGCTCGCGCCCTTGGCCCCCCACATGGCCGAGGAGCTCTGGTCGCGCCTGGGCCTCGCGACGGCCGGCGCCTCCATCGCCTACGAGCCCTTCCCGGTCGCGGACGATCGCCTCGCCGCCGACGACACGATCGAGATGCCCGTGCAGGTCAACGGCAAGGTGCGCGCCCACGTGGCCGTGCCCGCCGATGCCGATGCCAGAGCCATCGAGGCCGCCGCCCTGGCCGACGAGCGTGTGCGCGAGCACACCGCGGGCAAGACCGTCCGCAAGGTCATCGTCGTCCCGCGCAAGATGGTCAACGTCGTCGTGGGCTGAGCCGTTCAGCGCGGGGCCGACTCGACCAGCACCGGGATCGTCGTCCACGGCGCCCACGCGCCCGTCGGCTGCCCCCACCACAGCACCGCGCCCGGGCTCAGCGACGGCACGGACGGCCCGGGCACCGGCTCGTCGAGCTCCACGAAGCTCGCCCGCTCCCGATCGCCCGCGGCCAGCGCCGCCAGCACCCCGGCCAGGGCGCCCTCATCCAGGCGCGACTCGATCAGGTACGCCCGCGCCGGAAGGGCCTCGGGCCGGTCCATGGCCGGCGCCGCCGGCGCCAGCACGATCGGCGACGCCTCGGGCGCCTCGGTCGAGGCCCACGCCAGCGGATCGAGCACGAGCGGGACGCCCCGGCGCGGCGGCTCGGTGACCACGTCCGGCGTCAGCCCGCGCATCGCGATCGCCGTCGCCTCGGGCACCTCGCCCGCGATCCTCCAGCTTGTCCCCGCGCTCGCCGGGCGCTGCAGACGCTCGGCCATCCGATCCAGACGCGCCAGCGTCCGCCCCGCCTCCAGCGTGTCCACGCGCACCAGCAGGCGCCCCTCGCGCGCCAGCTCGACCGCGCGCGCCAGCGCCATGGGCGCCG
>CAYWOF010000176.1:0-7272 GCA_964459825.1 uncultured Phycisphaeraceae bacterium
CACCGCGCCGAACTGGGCCAGCGTGAACGACCTATGTGTCGGCGACAGGGATGGTGCAGGCCTGGAGCCACCGAGCCTGTTTCTCACCGGCGGCTTCCAGCGCCTGGGAACGAGCATCGCCTGTCGCGACGTCGCACGCTGGGATGGGTGGGCCTGGCACTCACTCGGGGAGGGCATCACCTATCAGTGGCCCTACCTGTGGGCGGTGGCCGTGGTTCCTGCCGACTCCCCCGGAGGGGAGGCACCGGGCGTGTACATCGGCGGGCGGTTTCCGACACAGGGGACGCTCACGGTCCAAGGGCTGACCTCCTGGGATGGACAGGCTTGGCATCAAGTTGCAGGTTGGATTCGACCGGCGAATCAGAATGGAGACGTGAACGAGCTGCGGCTGTCTCTTGGAGGGCCAATCTCGCCGTGGACCAACGCCCTGGTCGCTACAGGGAAGTTCGTGCTTCTAGGGCCTTTTCCGGGCCAAAGCGTCGCACAGTCTGCCGGACCCGCGTGGGTCGGCCATCCCACGAACTCCATCTTCTGGTATGAGTACGACGACGTGAGCTTTGGAGAGTGGGTGCTGTTCGACGACGACGGACTTGGACCACGCCCCACCGCGATCTACATCGCTGGCGCCTTTAGCACCATGCACGGCCAGCCGGCTCGCGGCGTGGCCCGGTTTGATGGTGTGACATGGGAACCTGTCGGCGTGTATCCGCTCCAGCCTGTCTTGGGGCCCTACACGCTCTGCGTGTACGACGAGGATGACACCGGGCCCGCTGCACCTGCGCTCTTCGCGGGAGGGGGGTCACCCGACATCCCGGGTGTGCCCGGAACGGGTGGGATTGCTCGCTGGAACGGTCAAGCCTGGTCAGGCGTCGGGGGAGGACTCTCGGGACTCGTGGCCACGCTCTGCGTTTTCGACGAAGACGGCGACGGGCCGGGCAAGGCATGCCTGTTCGCGGGGGGGCGAATCACGGTTGCCGGGGGAGTACCCGTAAACGAGATCGCCAAGTGGGATGGCCAGCAATGGCGTGACGTGGGCACTGGGGTCTACGGACTCGGACAGGACACGACGGTCAACTCTCTGTCGTTCTTTGATGAAGATGGCCCCGGTCCCAACCCGGGCGGGCTCTACGTAGGCGGGAGATTCACGCGTGCGGGTGGTGTGGCCTCGACCGCCATCGCCCGCTGGGGATGCCCCCTCGCGCCCCAGTGCTACCCCAACTGCAACGGCGACACCACCGCCACGGGCGCGGCCCGGCTCGACGTCCAGGACTACATCTGCTTCCAGACCAAGTTCGCCACCCACCACCCCTACGCCGACTGCGACCAGAACCAGGTCCTTGACATCAACGATTACATCTGCTTCCAGACCAGGTTCGCGCTCGGATGCCCTTGAAGCGGTGGCGCGGGGGATAGCTGACCGGTTGAGGTGAGGCCGGCCACATTGCCCAATATCCGTACATAAGCCGGACATCCCTGACGTCCCCCAACCTCGCGGCTATCCTCTCGCCCCATGCTTGGACGAGTCTTCAAGGCGTACGACATCCGCGGCACCTACCCCGATCTGCTCAACGACCAGATGGCCTGGCAGATCGGCTTCGGGGCCAGCCGCTTCCTCCGGGCCGAGGCCGCCACCGCCGGCGACACCGCGCCCATGATGCGCAACATCGTGGTGGGCAGGGACATGCGCAAGAGCAGCCCCGCGCTCACCGGCGAGCTCATCAAGGGCATCACCGACCAGGGGGGCGACGTCATCGACGTGGGGCTGGTCGACACCCCCTTCGTCTACTTCGCCGTCAACTACGTCGACTGCGCCGGCGGCATCATGACCACCGCCAGCCACAACCCCCCCCAGTACAACGGCTTCAAAATCTGCAAGCGCAAGGCCAAGCCGGTCGGCGAGGCGACGGGCCTGGCCGAGATCCGCAAGCACGCGGCGATGGTCGACCGCCAGACCGTCCAGCGCGTGGGCGGGCGCGTCGAGCAGCGCGACCTCTGGGACGCCTACCGGCGCCACGTGCGCTCCTTCCTCGACCTGTCGCGCATCCCCGCGCGGTCCCCGCTCAAGATCGTCATCGATGCCAGCAACGGCATGGCCGGCACCATGGTCCCGCGCATCTTCGGGCGCAAGGGCGCCGACACGCCCGGCCTCTCCATCGTCGAGCTCAACTTCGAGAACTCCAAGGGAGAGTTCGCCCACGAGCCCAACCCGCTGGTGACGACCAACCTCGTGCAGGTGCGCGAGGCGGTCCTGGCCGAGAAGGCCGCGTTCGGCGTCTGCTTCGACGGCGACGCCGACCGGCTCGTCGTGGTGGACGAGCGGGCCCGCGTCATCGGGTGCGACCTGCTCACCTCCGTCCTGGCCCGGCACTTCTTGGCCAAGGCGCCCGGCGCCGCCGTCATCTACGACCTCCGCTCCACCCGCGCGCTCGAGGAGGACATCCGCGCGGCCGGGGGCGTCCCCGTCCGCTCGCGCGTCGGGCACGTGTTCATGAAGCAGGCCATGGGCGAGCGCGCCGGGATCTTCGGCGGCGAACTCTCCGGGCATTTCTACTTCCGCGACAACTTCAACGCCGACTCGGGCGCCATCGCGCTGGCCACGGTGCTCACCGTCGTGGCGCAGACGGGGAAGAAGCTCGGCGACCTCGTCAAGCCCGTGGCCCGCTACGCCCAGTCCGGGGAGATCAACTTCCAGATCGAGGACAAGGATGGGGCCCTGGCCGCCCTCCGGAAGCAGTTCGGGCCCACCACCCCCGCCAAGGGGGCGATCGACGAGCTCGACGGCGTCACGATCGACGCCTGGAAGGGCGCGGGCTGGTGGTGCAACGTCCGCAAGAGCAACACCGAGCCCCTGCTGCGTCTCAACCTCGAGGCCAAGGAGCGGAAAACCCTCGACAAGGCGCTCGGCCTGATCTCGCCCCTGCTCGGGCAGCGCGTCGACCACTGACGCCCCGGGGCCGGTTGGCGTCGCCCGCCCGGCGCGATGCGGACTGCTACGCTGCCCGACGGGGGGCGAGGGGGGGGCCGGGAGTGAGCGTGCTTCCATGATCGTGGCCCAGTTCCTCGAGCACTGGTCGATCACCGAGAACCCCTTTCGAGGGGAGGAGGCGCGGGCCGACTCCGTCTTCGAGCGGATGGCATCGGGAGGGACGGGGGCGCCGCCCGGCGTCGAGGGAGCGGGCGCGGAGGGGGCGATCGCCCTCGTGGCCCACTCCGATTTCGAGAAGGTCGCGGGCGATCCGGCGCACCCCTCGACCGCCATCATCTTCGGGGAAAAAGGCAGCGGCAAGACCGCCATGCGCTTCCAGATCGAGCGCCGGCTCGCCGCGTACAACGCCGGGCACGCGGCCGAGCGGGCCCTGCTCATCGCCTACGACGATCTCAATCCGACGCTCGA
Organism: uncultured Phycisphaeraceae bacterium; assembly: GCA_964459825.1. Classification (GTDB taxonomy): domain Bacteria; phylum Planctomycetota; class Phycisphaerae; order Phycisphaerales; family UBA1924; genus CAYWOF01. The sequence continues at coordinate 3,395 of CAYWOF010000176.1, forward strand.
CCGCTTCCACGCCCGGTTCGCCGGCTCCGGCCGGGGCGCTCCCAAGACCCCCGACGAGATCGTCGGACGGTTCCGCCAGGTGGACCATCTCGACGCCATCCTCCTGCTGGTCGTGCCGCGCCTGGTCGATGCCCTGCTCGGGCGGCCCGCGGGGTCGGCGATCGAACTTCCCGGGGATGCGCGCCGGATCGTCCGGCGCCTCGACCCGCGCCTGCGCCGCGATGCCCTGCTCCTGCAGGCGATCTACGACCGGCCCGACGGCGCCCCCGAGCGGACCCGCCAGCTGGCGCGGCGCCTCCGGGCGCGCGGGCGCCGGACCTCTCCGGGGTGGCTGGCGCTGGCCTGGCTGGGCTGGCTGCTCCCCGCGGGCGTCGTGGCCGCGTTCGGGTACCTCGCGAGGTGGGAGTACCACGTCGCCTGGCCGGCCGGCTTCGGGCTCGGGCTCCTCGTGTGGATGGTCGGCCTGGGAAAGGTCCTGGTGTGGGATCGCGTCGTGGTCCGGCGGATGGCCCGGCGCGTGCGCCGGCAGATCCGTGTTTCCGTTCGGAGCGACGCGTCGTACGCGCGATCGATCGCCCGGCTGGACCGGCGCGACCGCGACGCGGGCGCCCTCCCCCTGACCGACGGGGACGAGCCGCGCTACGCGATGGTCCAGAGGCTGCGCCGGGTCCTGGCCCCGCTGGGCTACCGCGGCCTCATCGTGGTCGTCGATCGGGTGGATGAGCCGACGCTCGTCGGCGGGGACCCCCAGCGGATGCGCGCCATCGTCTGGCCGATGCTCAACAACAAGTTCCTCCAGCAGGAGGGCGTGGGCTTCAAGCTGCTCCTGCCGATCGAGCTGCGCCACGCCCTGTTCAAGGAGTCGAGCGCGTTCTTCCAGGAGGCGCGCCTGGACAAGCAGAACCTGATCGAGCGGCTCGCTTGGACGGGCGCGACGCTCCACGACCTGTGTGAGGCGCGGCTCCGGGCCTGCCGCCCGCCCGGCGCGGGCCCCATCGCCCTCCTCGACCTGTTCGCCGAGGATGTCACGCGCCAGGACCTGGTCGATGCCCTGGACCAGATGCACCAGCCCAGGGACGCGTTCAAGCTCCTGTACCACTGCCTGAGCGAGCACTGCGCCGGCTCGCCCGCCGAGCAGCCCGCCTGGCGCATCCCGCGCCACGTGCTCGAGATGGTCAAGCGCCAGCAAGTCGAGCGCGTGCAGCAGCTCTATCGCGGCATCCGCCCGGCCTGATCCCCCGGAGTGCGCCCCGCCAGCCCGACCAGCGCCACGCCCAGCAGCGCCGCCGGGAGGGCCATGGCCAGACGCGTGAACGGATGGGGCAGGTACCAGCCGGCGCCGAGGCCCGCGATGACCAGCAGAATCCCCGCCGCGCAGGGCCAGCGCCACGGCAACGCGGCCAGTACCAGCAATGGCAGGATGAACGTGGCCGCCCATGCCAGCGAGACCGGCGTGCCCTGGAGCGCCTCGCTGATCCCGACGGCCCCGGCGAACCAGATCCAGAAGGCCGCCCAGACACCGACCAGGAGGCGCGAGATCAGGAGCCCGAATCGCCGCGTGCAGGCTTCTCGGAGCAGGGATGGTGCGACCGCGGGCATGGCTGGAGCCTCCTGGAGTAACCGTCTGTGGATTCGAGACATACGTATCGGTCGATCAGCAAGTATAGTATACACTAACTGTCCTTCGACGTCAACGGACCCAGTGCTTTTCTTCCGGTCCGTGTTCAGGCGCGGCTGAGGCGGGCGAACTCGAGCACGAGGGTCTTGACGCCCGCATCGCGGAACTGGATCTGGGCCCGGGCGTTGGCTCCGCCGGTGCAGGAGAGGACCTTGCCCAGACCGAACTGCGGGTGCCGGACCATCGTTCCCGGCGCGAAGGCCGGGGCGGCCCGCGAGCCCCTCCCAGTGGTCGCGCCGGAGGTGAACCCCCCCGTGTCTTCGGCGTCCAAAGCGTCCGCCCGGTCGGAGATTGCGACCGGGCCGAGTTCCTCGATGAACCGGCTGCGGATCGTGCGCTCGGCGATGCCGCGGTGCGTGCGGTAGCGCGCGCAGGTCAGGCGGAGATGGCGCATCGCGCGCGTGATGCCCACGAAGCAGAGCCGCCGTTCCTCCTCGAGGTGGGCGTCGGACTCGTTCGAGCGGGAGTGGGGAAGGATCCCCTCCTCGAGGCCGATCATGGCCACGACCGGGAACTCCAGGCCCTTGGCGGCGTGGAGCGTCATCAGCGTCACCGCGCCCTGGGCCGGATCGATAGCGTCGGCATCGGCCACGAGCGAGACGGACTCCAGATACGCGCGGAGCATGGCCAGGAGCGGCGGGGGCGATGCCCGCGCGCCGGGGCCCGGCTCGCCCGAGAGGGCCGGGTCCGCCGCCGCGTCGAACTCGAGCTCGAACTGGCGGGCCGACGAGATCAGCTCGGAGAGGTTCTCGAGGCGGTCCTCGTCGGACTCGGTCTGCGAGGCCGCGGCCTGGGCCCGGTACATCCGCTCGAGGCCGGATTCCTTGATGACGCGTTCGACGAGATCGGCGAGCGACGCGGAGACGCCCTCGCCCAGGAACGTGCCGCCGCCGGTCCAGCCGTCGATGAGCTCAACGAAACGGGCCAGGGCGCCGCGGGCGCGGGCGCTCAAGCCGGCGATCTCGCCGGCCCGGCGCATGGCGGCGAGGACGGGTGTCCGCGCGGCGCCGGCGAAGGCCTCGACCTGGGTCAGGCTCGCGTCGCCGAGGCCGCGCGTGGGGACGTTGGCGATGCGGGCGAGGGAGACATCGTCGGCGGGATTGGCGATGAGGCGCAGGTAGGCGAGGGCGTTGCGAACCTCCTCGCGCTCGTAGAAGGCCGTGCCCCGCGCGATCACGTGCGGAATGCCCGCGCCCCGCAGGGCATCCTCCATCACCCGCGAGAGGGCGTTGGTGCGGTAGAAGACGGCCATGTCGCGCCAGGCGAACCCGGCGGGGGCCGCGTCCCGCTCGCGTGCGCCCTCGACCTCCGGCGCGTGGAGGGCGCGCAGCCAATCCACGATGCAGGCGGCCTCGTCCACCTCGCTGGCGCAGAGCGTCACCGCCACGGGGGCTCCGCCCGGTCGCCGGGTGAACAGGTCCTTGTGCTTGCGGCGCTGGTTGTGCCGGATCAGCGTGTCGGCCGCGAGGAGGATCGGCGCCGTCGAGCGGAAGTTTTCGCCCAGGGCGATGACCCGCGCGCTGGGGAAGTGGGTCTCGAAGTCGAGGATGTTGGAGATGTCGGCCCCGCGCCACCCGTAGATGGCCTGGTCCGGGTCGCCCACGACGCAGATGTTGGGCGCCGGCCCCTCGGCGGCGAGCAGGCGCGCGATCTCGAACTGGGCCTTGTTGGTGTCCTGGTACTCGTCGATGAGCAGGTGGGTCCAGCGGGCGCGGCAGGCCTCGCGGGCCTCGGGCCGCTCGCGCAGCAGCCGGGCGGTGAGGAGGAGCAGGTCGTCGAAGTCCACGGCGCCCGCGGCCCGGAGGGCCCGGTCGTAGGCGCTGTAGATCCGGGCGACGCCCTTGGAGAAGAAGTCGCCCGCCCGCGCGGCGAAGGTCTCGGCGTCGAGCAGCGCGTTCTTGGCGTGGCTCACGGCCGCGAGCATGGAGCGCGGCGCCCAGTTGGACGTGCTCATCTGGAGGTCGGCGATGGCCTTCTTCATGAGGGCGAGCTGGTCGGCGGAGTCGTAGATGGTGAAGTCCGGGCGAAGTCCCAGGGGGGCGGCGAGCTCGGCGAAGCGCCGGAGGAGGCGGGCGCACAGGGCGTGGAACGTGGTGACGGTCAAGCCCCGGGCGGCCCCGCGAGGCTCGCCCTCGCCGGGGCCCAGCAGGGCCTCGGTCCGCGCCCGCATCTCGCCGGCGGCCTTGTTCGTGAACGTCAG
>CAYWOF010000177.1:0-7267 GCA_964459825.1 uncultured Phycisphaeraceae bacterium
GCCACTTCTTCCCCAGCTACGCCTTCGACCTCGACCACACGCTCTACTTCTTCACCAGCGGGCGCTACGAGCCCCGCAACAAGGGCTTCGACCTCGCCCTCGAGTCCATGGCCCGCCTCAACGCCGAGCTGCGCGCCCGCCCCCTCGGCGTCACCATCGTCTTCTTCGTCGTCACCCAGCGCCCCGTCAGCTCCATGAACCCCCTGGTCCTGGAGAAGCGCGGCATCCTCGACGAGCTCCGCTCCGTCTGCCAGAACATCACCGACCACCTCGCCGACCAGCTCTTCCGCCACGCCGCGGCCGGCGACAGGCTGGAGCTCGATCGGCTCGTGGACGAATACTGGCGCCTCCGCTACCGGCGCACCCAGTTCGCCCTCAAGACCACCCGCCTTCCTCTGGTCGTCACCCACAACGTCATCGACGACCAGCACGATCCCGTCCTCAACCAGATCCGCTACCTCGGCCTCATCAACCGGCCCGACGACCCCGTCAAGGTCGTCTACCACCCCCAGTTCATCACGCCCACCAGCCCCCTCTGGGGCATGGAGTACGAGCAGTTCGTGCGCGGCTGCCACTTCGGCCTCTTCCCCAGCGCCTACGAGCCCTGGGGCTACACGCCCCTGGAGTGCCTGGCCCTCGGCGTGCCCGCGGCCACCAGCGATCTCTCCGGCTTCGGGCGCCACGCCGCCGAGACCACCCTCGGCCACCAGGAGCTGGGCCTCTACGTCGTCCGCCGGCGCGGGCGCTCCTTCGAGGATGCCGCCGCCGACCTCACCCAGCACCTCCTGTGGTACTGCTCGCTCCGCCGGCGCGACCGCATCGCCATGCGCAACGCCGCCGAGCGCTACTCGTGGGAGTTCGACTGGGGCCGGCTGGGCCCGGCGTACGAGCGGGCCCACAACCTGGCCCTGGAGCGGGCCGGATGATGAACAACGAACAACGAAAAACGAAAAGTAAAAAACGCCGCATGGTGTGTCTTCATGTTCGCTGTTCGCTGTTCGCTGTTCGCTTTGGGGGCCTCCAATGACCCCGCCCACCGTCCACCTCTTCACCGACGGCGCCTGCTCCGGCAACCCCGGCCCCGGCGGCTGGGCCTACATCCTGCGCCACCCGAAAAGCGGCAAGGAGACCGAGGCCAGCGGCGCCGAAGCCGCCACCACCAACAACCGCATGGAGCTCCGCGCCGTCATCGAGGGGCTCTCCGCCCTCACCCGACGCTCCACCGTCGAGCTCCACTCCGACTCCGAGTACGTCCTCAACGGCCTGCGCGAGTGGATGGCCCAGTGGAAGGCCCGCGGCTGGCGCACCGCCGGCAGGAAGCCCGTCAAGAACCGCGACCTCTGGGAACGCCTCGACCACCTCATGGCCCAGCACGACATCCGCTTCCACTGGGTGCGCGGCCACTCGGAGCACCCCGAGAACGAGCGCGCCGACCAGCTCGCCGCCGCCGCCCGCGAGGCGCTGGTCGCCCATCCCGACCGCCCCACCCCCTGAACGCGTCGACCGAGGCCCGGGCGCCAGCCCGGGCCCGATGCCGCACTCGGATCCAACTCGCCCGCGCGGGGGGGACCGAATGCGTTTCGCCGTCCGTTGTTACTCCGCCCCCGACACCCCGACACCCCTCGACACCGCGACACCTCGACTCCTCGACACCTCTTCAAGAACAGCCCAGCGCGAACTTCGTCTGGAAGCAGATGTAGTCGTTGACGTTTCGCACGCCGCTCCCATCGCAATCCGCGTACGGATCGCCGAGGGCGAACTTCGTCTGGAAGCAGATGTAGTCGTTGACGTTGAGGGTGCCGGAGGTGTCGCAGTCGGGATAGCACGCGTCCACCTGTCTCGCCAGAAAGGCGTCGAAGGAGCCCGCACCGGGTGCGCCCAGGGATCCCTCCGTGGTCCCCACGAGGAAGAACCCGCCGGTCGCGTCGGGCGCGGCCGCGGTGGCGTCGTCGCGGGTCTCCGTCCCGAACTGGAGGTCCCAGATGCGGTTGCCCGCGCCATCGTATCGCGCGATCCACGCGTCGCCCGATCCGCCGATGGTCCCGAACAGGCTTCCGGCCGTGGAACCCGCCAGCAGCACGCCCCCATCCCCGCGCGCCGCCAACGATGCCACCACGTCGAAGGCGCTGCTCCCGAACTGACGAACCCAACCCTGGGTTCCGGCGCTGTCGTAGCGCGCGACCCATGCATCGAAGTCGCCCGCGTTGGGCCCGGCGAGGGACCCCCGTGTGCGGCCCCCCTGGTACACACCTCCCGCGTTGTCGGAGGCCAGCGCCGTCGCCCAATCAAACTCCGTCGATCCATACTGCCGGATCCAGACCTGGTTCCCCATGCTGTCGTATCGGGCCAGGAATGCATCGCGGCTTCCGGCGCCCGGGGTGCCGAGTCCGGGATCCGCCGAACCTCCCACGTAGACTCCACCCGACCCGTCCGGAGCCAGGCCCGTCGCACGGTCCACGCCCGATGTACCGATCTGCCGGCCCCAACGCAGGTTTCCCACGTCATCGAAACACGCGAACCAGACATCCTCGGCGCCGCCCGCGTAGCTGCCGAAGGCCTCGCCGCCCGTACTGCCTCCCACGAACACCACCCCACCCGCCACGGAGGTCGTGCAGTACGCTTGGTCGGGACCGCTGGAGCCGAACTGACGACCCCAGATGAGGTTTCCCGAAGAGTCGTAGCGAGCCAGCACCGCATCCACACCCGCCACCCACGTGGGGAACAGGCCTCCGAAGTACGCCCCCGCCGCGTACACGCCGCCCGAGCCGTCCGGGGCGAGCGCCGCTGCGAGGCCCTGGATGGTGATGCCGAGTTGGCGCCCCCACGTCAGGCCGCCCGCAGCGTCGTAGCGGGCCAGAAGCCACATGTAGTTCCCGGCCGGCGGCGGAGGACCGAAGAGGCTCCCGCTCGTCCGTCCGGAGACGAACGCGCCTCCCGCGCCGTCGGGCGCCAGGGCCAGAAAATGGTCCGTACCGCTGGTGCCGACCTGCCGGATCCACAACTGGGTCTGGGCCGCGGCGGGCGCGATGACGGGTCCGGCGCAGCACACGGCCGACCAGCAGCCAACCCAGCGGATCCCCATCGGCGCTCTCCTCCCAGGTCCTACGCGTGCGCTCATGGCGTACGCCTCCAGTCCGGCCGGGTTCCCGACTTGGCGAGTTGACGCAGGCCTGTCCCGTTGGCGTTGATCGTACAAATGCCGGACCGCGCCCCGCTCCCGCCGCGCCGGACCACCAGCTTGGCATCGTCGGGTGACCACGATGGATCCACGTCGGAGTTCGAGTCGATGGCGGCGGTGATGTTGGCCGCCGCCGCCGGGTTGGCGAGGTCGATGATCCAGATGTCATGGCCCTGCTGCCCACGGGCGGAGAGGGCGATGCGGTTCGAGCCACGGGCCCAGTCCACATCCTGTATCTCTCCGTCGGGCCGCCCGGCCAGCGGGCCCCCGGGGACGTCGGTGATGTTCGTCATTCCTGTGGCAACCACATCGCCCAACGCGTTCACTCCCAGGTCGAACACAAGACAGTCGTTCTCGTCGATGAGGTACGTCACCGCGAGCCGGGCGCCATCGGGGGACCAGGCGACGTGCTGCTCGTAGGGGAACTCCGTGAACGTGATGGGCGTGCGTCCCGTGCCGTCGGTGTTGATCACGATGATGTCCGTGGACTCGTTCTGGCCGAATACGCCCGAGGGATAGTCCATGTACGCGATCTTGCTTCGCCCATCGGGCGCCGGAACCGGCGACCAGGCGCAGACACCCCAGCCTTCCCCCGTCGGCGCTAGGAGCGTGAGCCCCGTGCCGTCGTGGTTGACCGTGTAAAGCCCGGCGCTCCCGGCCCCCAGCGGGGTTCCGATGAACGCGATCTTGGTGGCGTCGGGCGAGAACGCGGGTTCGAGGAAGTTGTAGTCGCCCGCGTTGGCCAATACGCGCCGCACGTTCGTGCCGTCGACGTTCATGACGTAGATGGCGCCACCCTTGTTGAAGGCGATGGCGGGATTCGGGGGTGGGGCACTGCCTCCCCCACCACCGCCGCCTCCACCCGGCTGGGCCACGGCGCTCGGTAGCGCGAGCGCCGAGCACAGCCACACCATCACCATCAAGTACCTCAAGTTCCTGTGATTCATGGGATGCCTCCTGTCAATACCGCCGACCCCGGGACACACCGATCGCGCCCGCTCCGACGGAGCGGTCATCCGAACTCTGATGCTCACCGTTCGGCCCTAAGGGCCGTTCTCAAATCGCTTGCGCCATTCTTCCGCCCTCTGCTGATGGCCCTCACCGGGCTCGATGCCATTCCACGCCTCGTAGAGCCTCACGATGCTGGTGAGGGTGTCGCGCTTCACATCCTCGCTGAGAAGGGTGCCCGGTACCGGCACCGCGGGATCGTCCTTGAGGCCGGCCCATGCGCCCAGCAGGAGGGACTCTGCCTCGCGGAGTTTCGCGATCCGCGGCTCGGTTGGGCCCGAAACATGCGCGGCCTGCTGCACCAGGGAACTGCCGAGGAGCCGCATGGCGCCGTAACGCCGCCAAACCTCCCCGTGACCGTCCGGGTACACCGCGCGCCTGATCTCCAGGCACTCACGCAGGAGCGGCTCCGCCTCGGCCGCGGGCTCGGGCTTTTCCCACTCCAGCAGCGCGGACCCAACCCGAGACAGCTCGTTGGCCAGCGCTGCCGAGCCGGGCGCCATCACGGTGCGGTTCTTCGAGAGCGCTTCGCGGTACAGCGCCGCAGCGCCGACGTGGTCGTCCCGGGCCTGCAGCACTGCGGCAAGGCCGTTGACCGCGTTGACGGTGTTCGGGTGGTCGTCCCCGAGCACGCGTCGGGTCCGTTCCAAGGTCGAGCGCATGCAAGTTTCGGCCTCGTCCAGTTTCCCCCGGGCGAGGAGCAGCGAGCCTAGGTTGCCCATGGACTCCAGCGTGCTCGGGTGGTCCTCGCCGAGCGTGCTCGCTCGCCGCTCCGCGGCCTCGCGGTAGCACGCCTCCGCCTGGTCCAGCTTGCCCCGCGACCGGAACAGCGAGCCCATGTTGTTGATGGACACAAGGGTGCTCGGGTGCTCTTCTCCCAGAATGCGGCGGCGCTGCTCCAGCACCTCCCGCAGGCAACGCTCCGCCTCGTCGAGCTTGCCCTGCTTGAGGAGCAGCAGTCCGAGATAGTTGAGAGAGCCGAGCGTGCTGGGATGATCCTCGCCCAGCACGCGCCGGCGCTTCTCCAGCGCCTCGCGAAGATAGGGCTCGGCCTCGACCAGCCTGCCCTGGGATCGAAGCAGCTCACCGAGGTTGGCGATGGCGACCAGCGTGCTCGGGTGCTCATCTCCGAGCACGCGCCGGCTCTGTTCTACCGCCTCGCGCGACAGTTGTTCGGCCTCGACCGGCCTGCCCCGAGCCCCCAGCAGGACCCCGAGACTGTTGATCGCGTTCAGTGTGGCCGGGTGCTCCTCCCCCTGGAATCGTCGGCGCGCCGCCAGCTCATCGCGCAGCATTGCCTCCGCCTCCTCCAGCCTGCCCTGCGCTCTGTGCAGAACCGCGAGGTTGTGCATCGCGGTCAGCGTGTCCTCGTGGGTCTCCCCCAGCACGTGTCGGTACTTCTCGAGCGCCTCCCGGTAGTACGGTTCCGCGTCATCGAGCTTGCCCTGCTTCCGCAGCAGCAAACCCAGGTCGTTGATGAAGGCGATCGTCTCGACGTGGTCCTCACCCAGCGCACGTCGGCTGGTCTGGAGCCCATCGCGAAGACAGGTCGCAGCCTCGGTTAGCTCGCCCCGGTCGGAGAGGAGGCCGCCCATCCTGTTCATGGAGTAGAGCGTGTCCGCGTGCTCTCCTCCAAGCAAGCGCCGCCGGGTCGCCAGCGCCGACTCCTGCAGGGGCATCGCATCGTCGTACCGACCGAGCGACAGGTAGAGGTCCGCGAGCGTCTGGCGCAGCGACGCGTCCACGAGCGGCTGATCCTTGAACCGAGTCTCGATCGCCCGGAGCGCGGGACTCAGCACTGTTCGGTCGATCATCGCCGCCGCGGTGTCGGTCGCGTTGACGCTCGCCAGGGCCATCTCGAGCGCCCGGATCCGGGCAGCACGATCCGCCTCGAGCACACCGGTGTCGGCGAGCGACCTGGCGAACCGCTCGCGGATGTCACCCATGAGGTGGGTACCCGCCTCCGTGGCATCGATCTGGCTGAGCATCTGGGCCTGGAACTCGGAAACCTGCCTGAGTTCTTCGGCGCGGGATTTCTCGGCCTGCGCGGATTGCGCGGCCCGGGTCGCCGCGATCCTCGCCTGCCCGCGCTCGCGCAGCGCCCACGCCAGCCCCAAACTCGTCCCCGCGATCCCCAGGATCAGTGCCCCGGCGACGAGCGAGCCCGCCGCGACACCGACCTTGTGCCTGCTCACAAGCTTCCGGACGCGGTACGCCGCGGACGGCGGGGCCGCCAGCACCGGCTCCCCCGCCAGGTGGCGGGTCACGTCCGCGGCCAGCCCGCTCGCCGTCTCGTACCGGCGCGTCCGGTCCTTCTCGAGACACTTCATCGCGATCCAGTCGAGGTCGCCGCGCAGCGTGCGGGCCAGCGCCGCGCGATCGGCGACTCGACGCGCATCGGCGGCGCTCCCGGCGGGTTGGCCCGAGGGCGGCGTCGGGGGGCCCGAGTCGCCCGGGGCGGTCGGGCGTGTGCCGAGCTCAGCCTGGCGGGTGGCCACGCGCGTGCTCGGCTTCTCCGGCTCGACCTCGCGGATGATCCGCTGGATCTCGGCCAACCCCGCCGCCATCAGCGACTTCGTGTCGAACGGCGTCGTGCCGGTGAGAAGCTCATAGAGCAGCACGCCCAGCGAGTAGATGTCGCTGCGGGTGTCGATGTCGACCCCGGACATCTCCGCCTGTTCGGGGCTCATGTACGCCGGCGTCCCGATCAGCGCCCGGTGCTCGGTGAACAGCGTTTTCTCCGTGAGCTTGCTGGCCGTGGCCTTGGCGATCCCGAAGTCGATCACCTTGGGGATCGGCTTGCCGTCCGCGACCGTGATCAGCACGTTGCTGGGCTTGATGTCGCGGTGGATGACCCCCTTCTGGTGCGCGTGCTGCACGGCGTGGCAGACCTGGGTGAACAGGTCCAGCCGGTCTTTCGTCGTGACGTTGTTCCGGTCGCAGTAGGCCGTGATCGGGTCGCCCCGCACCAGCTCCATGACGAAGTACGGCCGCCCGGTCTCGGTCTCCCCCGCGTCCAGGACCTTGGCGATGTTGGGGTGGTCCATCATCGCCAGGGCCTGGCGCTCGGCCTCGAAGCGG
>CAYWOF010000178.1:0-7249 GCA_964459825.1 uncultured Phycisphaeraceae bacterium
GCCGGTTGACCTGCATGGGCACCTGGTAGTTGGCGCCGCCGATGCGCTTGGACCGGACCTCGACGAAGGGCTTGACGTTCTCGAGGGCCCGCTGGAAGAGCTCGAGGGCGGTCTTGGGCGCCTCGGGGCTCGTTTCCTTCTTCAGGCGCTCCTCGATGTTCGCCATGGCGTCGTAGACGACGCGCTGGGCGACGGACTTCTTGCCCTCGGACATGACGCAGTTGATGAACTTCGACAGCGTCGCGTCCCCGTACCGCGGGTCGGGGCGAAGCTGCGACTCGGACCTGGTGATTCGACCGGCCATCGATACCTCCTCGGCTCATCCTCCGCCCCGGCGGGGCGGACCTGTTCACCGGCCGGCCCTGGGCCCGGCCGATTACTTGCCGCTGCTCACGCCGCCCGCGCGGGCGGCGACGTTGGTTGGCTCAACCCTTGCCGCGCTTGGCGCCGTACTTGGACCGGCCCTTCTTCCGCTTCTCGACGCCCAGGCAGTCCATCGCCCCGCGCACGATGTGGTAGCGCACGCCCGGCAGGTCGCGGACGCGCCCGCCGCGCACCAGCACGATCGAGTGCTCCTGCAGGTTGTGCCCCTCGCCCCCGATGTAGGCCGTGACCTCGCGCCCGTTGGAAAGGCGCACGCGCGCAATCTTGCGGAGGGCCGAGTTGGGTTTCTTGGGCGTGGTGGTGCGCACGATCAGGCAGACACCCTGCTTCTGGGGCGACGCGGAGAGGTCCTTCACCTTCGACTTGGTCTTCTGGACGCGCCGCGGCTTGCGGATGAGCTGGTTGATCGTGGGCATTCGTCTCGGTTCCGTTCGGGAGATTGGGGAGGACAAGTTTAGACCACCCCCCGCCGCGGGCAAGCCCGGTGACCGGCGCGCGGGTAGGGTCAATCGGCCCGCTCCCCGCGGCCGATGAGAGCCCCATGAACCCCGCGCCGAGCCCCACACCCCACGACCGGCCCACCCGGGCCAAGATCATCGCCACGCTCGGCCCGGCGACGGACTCCGAGTCGGCGCTGCGCCGTCTGGTGGAGGCGGGGGCCTCGATCTTCCGGCTCAACTTCTCCCATGGGGACCTCGACGAGCACAGCACACGCCTCGCGCAGGTCCGGCGCCTGGCCGACGAGCTGGGCCGGCCCCTGGCGGTGATGGGGGACCTCTGCGGGCCCAAGATCCGCGTCGGGGTACTGGCCGAGGGGGGGGTGAAGCTGGAGACGGGCCAGGACGCCCTGCTGGCCCCGGGGGCCGACGATGGGCCGACGACGGCGCCGGCCGGCGGCGCGCGGGACCCCGTCCTCCCCGTGACCTACGGCGGGCTCGTGTCCGAGGTGGCCCCGGGCCACCGGGTCCTCATCGCCGATGGGAGGATCCGCATGCTCGCCGTGGGGCGCGATCGCTCCCACCTGCGCTGCCGCGTGCTCGTCGGCGGCACGGTGACCAGCGGCAAGGGGGTGAACCTGCCCGACAGCAGCATCGGGGTTCCGGCGATCACGCCGCGCGACTGGCAGTGCGTCGAGTGGGGCATCCGGCACGAGATCGACTTCCTGGCGATGTCCTTCGTGCGCCGCGCGGCCGAGGTGCGTCAGCTGAGGTCCCACCTGGCGTCGCTCGGGCCCGAGGCCGGCGCGATCCCCATCATCGCGAAGATCGAGAAGCCCCAGGCGGTGGCCCACCTGACGGAGATCGTGGACGCGGCCGACGCCGTGATGATCGCCCGGGGCGACCTGGGGGTGGAGATGGACCTGGCCCAGGTGCCGGTGGTCCAGAAGCGCGTGCTCGCCGCCTGCGCCGAGTGGGGCAAGCCGTGCCTGATCGCCACGCAGATGCTCGAGTCCATGATGGAGCGCGAGGTCCCGACGCGGGCGGAGGCGTCGGACGTCGCCAACGCGGTGTTCGACGGCGCCGACGGGCTGCTCCTCACCGGCGAGACCTCCGTGGGCAAGCACCCGGCCCTCGCCGTGGACACCATGCGCCGGATCGTCGCGGTGGCCGAAGCCCACCTGGCGCAGCAGCCGCCCGTGGCCAGCCCGCCCGCCCGTCTCGTCGCGGCCCGGTACGGCACGGCCGCCCTCGCGCACGGCGCCTGGCACATCGCCCGGGATGTCGGCGCGGTGCTGGTCGTCTGCTGGTCGCAGTCGGGCGGCACGGCGCGCTACCTCAGCCAGAACAACTTCCGCATCCCCATCATCGCCTACTCGTCCGATCCGCGCGCCACCCGGCGCATGGCCCTGTGCGGCGGCGTCGTCCCGCTGCGCGCCGACCCGCCGCCCTCGGGGCGCCTCGCCGACTGGACCGACATGGTCGAGCGCGACCTCATCGGGCGCGCCTGGGCCCGCAAGGGCGAGACGGTGCTGCTGCTGGCCGGCAAGTCCCTCGGTACGGCCAAGTCCACCAACGGGCTGGCGATCTTCCGCCTCGGCGACCCGCACGGAGGCTACCGGAGTCACGGCGCGTAGGCGCGCACTACGCTTGAGCATGTCGCCAGCGCGCGCCGCGATCCTCGCCATCGGCGATGAGCTGACGCTGGGGCAGTCCCTCGACACCAACTCGGCGTGGCTGGCCGAACGCCTCGTCGGCCTGGGCGCGGTCCCCGTCGAGCACGACACGGTTCCCGATGAGCTGGAGGCGATCGTCGAGGCCATCCGGCGCCTGGCCGCGCGCGCGGACGTGCTGATCGTGACGGGAGGGCTCGGCCCCACGCCCGACGACCTGACGCGCGGGGCCGTGGGCGCGGTGCTCGGCGAGCCGCTCGAGGAGGATCCGGAGGCCCTCGCCCGCCTCGAGGCGTACTTCGCGCGCCTCGGCCGGCGCATGCCGCCCGCCAACCGCGTGCAGGCGTGCCGCCCGGCGTCGAGCGAGTCCATTCCCAACGAGGCCGGCACCGCGCCCGGGCTCCACGCGACGGTGGGGGGGTGCGAGGTCTTCTGCCTGCCGGGCCCGCCGCGCGAGATGTCCGCCATGTTCGAGCGGCGCGTGGCGCCGCGCCTGGGCCCGGCCGGGGGCCGAGCCGTCCGGACCCGGGCGCTCCACACGATCGGCCTTGGCGAGTCCGAGCTCGCGGACCGGCTCGGCCCGATCCTCGATCGCGCGCGCGACCCGCTCGTGGGCACCACGGTCTCGGGTCCCGTCGTGACCTGTCGCCTCCGGTCGGAACGGTCCGGCACACCCGAGGCCGCCGACCGCGCCCTCGACGAGACCGAGCGGGCCATCCGAGATCGGCTGGGCGCCCACGTGTTCGGTGCCGATGCCGACACGCTCGCCTCAGCCGTGGTTCGCGCCCTCGCGGCCCGGGGCCAGACGCTGGCGGTCGTGGAGTCGTGCACGGGCGGGCTGCTCGGATCGATGATCACCGACGTGCCGGGCGCGTCCGGCGTCTTCCTGGCCGGGTGGATCACCTACGCCAACGAGGCCAAGCGGCGCGATGTCGGAGTGCCCGCCCGGATCCTCGAGCACGGCGGCCCGGGGGCGGTCGGACGCGCCTGCGCCCTGGCCATGGCCGAGGGCGGCGTGATGCGGGCGGGCGCCAGGCATGCGCTGGCGATCACGGGGATCGCCGGGCCGGACGGGGGAACTCCCGACAAGCCGGTCGGCACGGTGTGGATCGCCCGGGCCTCGGCCGGCAGCGCGTCCGGGTCCGGCCATTCCGAGGCCAGGCGATTCCGGTTCTCCGGGTCGCGCGCCGATGTGCGCACGTGGGCCGCGCTCTCCGCCCTTGCCGTGCTCTGGCTGCACGTGGCGGGCGCGGACGGCACGCGCCTGCTCCGGCAGGTGGAGCCGGCGCCCTGACCGGGCCCGTCGTCCCCGTCACCGACGCCGTCGCATCGCCGCGGCGCCCGCGAGGGCGAGGAGCGTCGCTCCGGCCGGCGCCGGCACGACCTGGCCGCGGATCTCGCCGCCCGGGAACATCGAGGTGTGGATGTTGAAGTACCACAGCCCGTTGAGGATCTGCGAGACCTGCGTCGGGGTCACGTTGGCCTGCCCGATCATCGGGCTCGCCAGCGGGCCCACACCGATCATGACGCCGGCGTTGACGCCGGGCACGGCCGGCCCGTGGAAGTGCGAGTTGGCGATCGGCGCCAGCAGGCCCGAGTACTGGATGTTCCAGCTCAGCGTGCCCGCTCCCGCGTCGAGCACCACCGAGCCGGTCCCCGTCGCCGGCGACACATTCGGCGGCACCTCCTGCAGGCCGTCGAGCGGGAAGGGACCGATGTTGTAGACCTGGGCGTGGGCCGCCGTCGCCAGGCATCCCAGGGCCAGCGCGGCCATGGTCTTGGGGTGTCTCATGGTTCTCATCCTCCGGTGCGACTCCTGCATCGGTCCACGCCACGCCGGCGCGCCCCGGGCCGGAGGTCGCGTCCATGGATGTACCGGAACGGGCCGGTCATTGCAAGCCTCGCGCGGGGATTTCGGTTCGGGGCCCGCTCGGGGCTATATTCCCCCCATGCACCGCGTGCTCCATGTCCCTACGACAGAGTTCGAGAAGAAGGACCGCTGCGCCGGGCTGGACCACCGCCCCCGCGTCCTGCTCGGCAAGATGGGCCTCGACGGGCACGACCGAGGGGTCAAGGTCATCGCCCGCGCCCTGCGCGACTCGGGCGTTCACGTCATCTACTCCGGCCTCTGGCAGACACCCCGGTCGATCGCGATCTCCGCGCGCGATGAGGACTGCGACTGCATCGCCGCCAGCATGATGTCCAACGCCCACCTGGTGCTGGGCCCGAAGCTGGTCGAGGCCGTCCGGGACCTGGGGCGACCGGACATCCCCATCCACATGGGTGGAATCCTCCCGCAGGAGGACATCCCGAGGCTGCTCGAGGCGGGCATCGCCAAGTGCCTGACGACGGGCGTGGGCCTGCTCGATGTGGCGCAGGGCGTGGCCGGGACGGTCCGGCCCCGGGCCCAGGTGGTCCCGTCCGGCGACCCGACCGCCCAGCTGGCGCGCGACATCTCCCTGATCCACGAGGGGCGCCCTCTTCGGTCGGGCGCGCCCCGGCGCCGCCCGGCCCGGGTCATCGGCGTGACCGGGTCTCCCGGCGCCGGCAAGTCCACGCTGGTCGCCCAGCTCGCGGGCGAGTACACGCGGCGCGCCAAGGACAGGCCCGAGCTCGGCCGGTGCGCCGTCGTCGCCTTCGACCCCATGTCCCCCATCACCAGCGGAGCGCTGCTGGGGGATCGGCTGCGCGTCGACTTCAACACGCTCGACCAGGCGGTCTACTACCGGTCGCTCGCCATCAGCGGCGAGGACTACCACGCCCTCGACGACATCGTGCAGCTCATCGGCGGGTGCGCGCCGCCGGGAGCGGGACCGTACGAAACCCTCTTCGTGGAGACCGTCGGCGCGGGCCAGAACGAGACGAAGATCCGCCGGCACGTCGATCGCACACTCGTGGTGCTCACGCCGGGCATGGGCGACGCCGTGCAGATGGACAAGGCCGGCATCCTGGAGATCGCCGACATCTTCGTCTGCAACAAGGCCGACCACCCCGGCGAGCACGAGCTGGTGCGTGACCTGCGCGAGATCGCGGGACGCCGGCCGATCGTCGAGACCATCGCGACCCGCGGACAGGGGATCAGCGAGCTGCTCGACCTGCTGCTGACCTGAGGCGCCGGCTCGTCCAGAGTACCTCACCGGAGATCCACGCGGCCCTGGTGGGCGCGCGAGGCGGGCGACCCGAATGGGTGCGCGAGACGATCACGGCCCGCGCGTCGTACCATGCGCGAGTCCTGCCCTGCATTCGCCTGCACCATGACCGCTGTTCCAGCCACGCCCGCCCAACCCCACACCATGCAGTGCATGGAGGTCTGGGGCGGCAACCAGGCCGCCGACAGCGGCGTCATCATGCCCGGCCTCGACGCCTGGGTCGCCTGCCGCCCCTACCGCGACGAGTCGGCCGGGGGCGACCTCCACTACGTCTCCAGCTGCGCCACCGGACGCATCACCCGCGTGCTGGTCGCCGATGTGAGCGGGCACGGAACGGCCGTCGCCGGAATCGCCGTCAAGCTGCGCACGCTCATGCGCCGCTATGTCAACTACATCGACCAGTCTCGCTTCGTGCGCGGGCTCAACGCCGAGTTCACCACCCTCGCCGATGCCGGCTGCTTCGCCACCGCCGTGGCCGTCACCTACTGGGCGCCGACCCGCTACGTCGTCATCTGCAACGCCGGGCACCCCCGCCCGCTCCGGTACGACGGGCGCGCCCGCGCCTGGCAGGCCCTCGACCCCCGGGACCGCGGCGCGGAGAACGCCGAGCTGACCAACCTCCCGCTCGGGATCACCGACGCCGCCGGCTACGACCAGTTCTCCCTCCGCCTGCAGCGCGACGACCTGCTCCTGCTCTACACCGACTCGCTCGTGGAGGCGCGCGACCCCTCCGGCGCCCTGCTCGGCGAGCGGGGCCTCCTCCAGGTCCTCTCGCGGCTGGATCCGCGCGAGCCCCGGACGCTCGTCCCCGCCCTGATCGACGCCATCCGCGCCCACGGGGGCGGCGAGCTGCCGGAGGACGACGTGACCGTCATGCTCCTCCGCCCCAACACCCTCGCGCAGCGCCGATCGATCCGCGAGTGGGTCGCCACCGTCGGGCGCTACGCCCGGGCGCTGCTCCGCTCGATCCGGCGCCGGGATGAGCCCTTCCCCTGGCCCGAGCCGACGCTGGCCAACATCGGCGGCGCGCTGGCGGACCGGCTCAATCGGCGCGTGGGGACAGGGCCGGAGGGGCCGGTGCGGGCGCCCGACGGGCGCTCATGAGCGGGTCGCCGGCTCGTCCCCATCGCGCCCCACGTTCTGCCAGGAGTGGCGCTCGAGCATCCGCTTGGGGGAGAAGGGGTTGTCGGGCTGGTCCGACGGCGTCGGACGCAGCTCCTCACCCTGCGAGCGCACCACGATGCGCTGGTCCAGCGTCCGGTAGCCCTGCTCGGTGACGGGACGCACGGCCCGGATGCGGAACGCCGCGAAGCCCAGATGCCGGGGGACCGGGATCACGAGCGTGGCCCGGTCGGGATCGATCCCGTCCACCGGGAGCAGCGGGTCGATCGACGACGCCACGTCCATGATCTCGGTGCGCACCGCCTCGACGTCGTACCGATCGGTCTCCGCCAGCGGCTCGCGCGCCTGCATCCCCAGGCGCGTGACACCCACCTCCGACGAGATGCGCAGGCGCGCCGGCTTGTCCGGACCCTCGGCCTGCGGCGCGGCCTCGGGCGCGGCCGGCTCGGGCGCCGCCGGCGCGGGCGGCTCCGGGTCGGGCGTC
>CAYWOF010000179.1:0-7222 GCA_964459825.1 uncultured Phycisphaeraceae bacterium
TCGTCCGCACCCGCCTGCTGTCGTTCGGCTTGATCCTGGGCCTCGCGTTCCTCGCCGGGGGCGAGTGGCTCCGCCGGCGAACCCTCGGCCTCCGACCCGCCTTCCAGAGCTTCGCCCCCGTCGGGCTCAATGCGGCCGGCATCGGTTGCATCTACGCCGCCGCGTTCGCCGCCTACGCCCTGTATCGCCTGGTAGGCCCGGTCGGCGGCTTCCTGCTCCTGGCGCTCGCCGCCGGTCTGGGACTCGCCGTCGGCGCCCGCGCCCGTCAGGTCGCGGTCGCCGCCGTCTCGATGGTCGGCGGGTTCCTGGTTCCACTCGTTGTCCACGCGCCCGACCCGCATCCGCTGGTCATGCCCACCTACCTGCTCTCGCTGCTGATCGTGGGGGTGGGCCTGTGCGCCTGGCGCGCCGGCGGCTTCGCGCTCCTCCGTTCCCTCGCCTGGTGGGGCACGGTGCTGCTCGGCGCGCTCTGGGTGCTCCGCTTCGGCGGCGCCAACCCGCTCATCGCCTGGTGCTTCCTCGGGGCGGTCTGGGCGATCGTCCACGGCGAGCTCGCCCTCAGCGCCTCGCGCGACCGCCTGACGGAGTTCCCGTTCCCCGGCGTCGACATCGCCCGGGACTGGCTCGCCGCACGCCCCCTCGCCTCGAGCATCAGCACCAGCGCGTGGTCCGTGGCCCTCGCGGTCCACGTCGCGCATCGGGCGCCCTGGCCGGCCGACTGGCTCGCCCCCGCGCTGTGCGCCCTCGCGGCCGGCGTGCTGGGCCTGCTCCTCGGCTCTGGCCTGCGCGCCACGCGCACCCTCCCGGCGCACGATGCCGCCCGCCTCGGCGCGGTCCTTCTGGCGCAGTGTGCCGGATCCGTGATCGCCGCCCTGGCCCTCGCGTTCGCCGGCTGGATGGAGGTCGTCGCCTGGCTCGCCCTGGGTCTCTGTGCCATCGCCGCCGGATCACGCCTCGGCTCGCGGGCGATCCAGATCTACGGCGTGATCGTCCTCGGCATCGCCGGCGCAAGGCTCACGCTCCACGACGCCTGGGTCGGCGAACTCACGGCCGGCGGCACGCGCCTTCTCGGCCTGGTGCTCACCCGCTGGTCCCTCCTGATGATCCTGGCCGGCCTGTCATGGATCACGGCCGGCGTGGGCATCGCGTGGGGCCGCTGGCGCTCGCCCGCGCGACACCCCTGGCGCGCCGTGGGCGAGTCCGCCGTCACCACCGGCGCCGCCCTCATCGCCGGCGCCCTCTTCAACGCCCGCGCCGAGTCGTTCTCCCTCCTCGCGACGCTCATCACCACGGGCTTCATCGCCCTCGCGGTCGGCGCGGCCCTCCGCAGCACGATCCTCGCCAGCGCGGCGATCCTCACGCACCTCGCCGCCCTCCTCTGGCTTCTCGGCGATGCCTGGTGGGTCTCCTCGACCGCCGGCCCCGGCTACGAGTTCCTCGGACTCCGCCTGACGCGCCACACGGCGCTCGTGGTGTACGCCGCTGTTGCCTGGGGGGCGGGGGCACGCCTCCTCCTGGCGCGGCGCCTCCTCGACCTCGGCCCCCCGGCGCCGCAGCTCTGCGCGGTTTCCGCGTTCGCCCTGCTGCTCGGCTCGATCGCGCACGCCCAGGCCGCGCTTCCCTCCCTCGGGGTGGCCTGGGTGCTCCTCTCCCTCGGCGTCGGCGCGCTCCGGTTCGTCGAGCCACGCCTCCACCTCGCTCGGCTCGCGCTCGCGGGCCTGGCCCTCAGCGCCATGGCCTGGCTCGGCGCCTTCCCGCCCTATCCCGTGCTCGTCCAGCCCGCGTCCGACGCGCCGCCCCTCCTGGCGCGGGCCCTCTGGCAGGGGCTCGCCATCGCGGGTGCGGCGCTGCTCGGCGGCGCACTGCTCCTCGCCCGCCGCCCGGCGGACCTGCTCCGCACGCCGCGCCGTGCGCTCGGCCCTCCCCCGCCTCCCGGCGCGGCCCTGACCCCAGCCCACATCGATCGCGCCCTGGCCATGGGCTGCGCGACCGCGGCCGTTGTGACGGTCTGGCTCGCCACCACCTCGGAGGTCGCGCGAATCGCCGCCCCGTGGAGCGCCGATGCCACCGCCCGGCACGCCGCGGCCTCCATCTGGTGGGGGCTCTTCGGCGTGGCCCTCATCGTCACGGGCTTCGTGGTGCGCCTCACGGCGGCGCGACACGCCGGCCTGGCCCTGCTCGGCGTCGCCGTGGCCAAGGCCATCGCCGTCGACCTGGCCTCCGTGCGCCTGGAGGGGCGCGTCGCCAGCTTCGTCGGCCTCGGACTGCTCATGCTCGGCGTGGCGGTGCTCTACGCCCGAGTCTCCGCGCGCCTGGCCCATCGCCCGGCGCCGACCCCGACCCCGCCGTAGCCGCGTTCACGGGCGCGCCAGCGCCCG
Source organism: uncultured Phycisphaeraceae bacterium (assembly GCA_964459825.1). Taxonomy (GTDB): domain Bacteria; phylum Planctomycetota; class Phycisphaerae; order Phycisphaerales; family UBA1924; genus CAYWOF01. Next base: position 2,379 of record CAYWOF010000179.1, read on the forward strand.
CCCATAGAAGGCCGACACGTCGTTCCGCAGCTTCTCGAGATCGGGCAGGCGCACGTACATCATGTGCCCGCACTCGTAGTACGCGTGGGCGATGTGCCCGCGCAGCGTCGCGTCCAGCCCCAGGTGGTTCCGCGTGTAGTCGGCGGCGAAGTAGGGGGTCGCCAGGTCGTAGTACCCGCTCGCGATCAGCACGTGGAGGCCGGGGTTCTGGCTCATCGCCGAACGCAGCGTCTCCGCCACGTTCGCGTACCGGTTCTCGTTCCCGCCATAGCTCCACGGCCCGACCCGCCCGGTGAGGATCTCGTACACCAGGTCGTTCTCGAATCCCAGCGTCCGGCGCACGTAGTCGTTCAGCACCGCCGTGTACGGGCCCTGGATCGCCGCGTAGCTGGGGTCGTAGTCCGGCCTCGACCCCACCCCGTCGGCGTCGATCCCCTTGTACCGGCTGTCGAGCCGGCCGACCGTCCGGGCCTCGTCCCGCAGCAGTTCCTTGGTGAACTCCGAGATCTCCACGCGCAGATTCGCCCGCGCGCAGAAGTCCTTCGACAGTCCCGTGTATCGGGCCAGCTGAGCCGCCGTCCGATCCCGCTCCCCCGGCGTCATCGCGTCGCCCCTTGCCAGCGCGAGGACGTACTCCGACGCCGCCCAGCGCTCGGCCTCGGCCAGCGCCCCCCTCAGGTCCCCCTGCAGCTCCGGCGCCAGGCGCTTGTGATACCACGCCGTCGCCGTGTACGTCGGCAGGTACAGCCAGTAGGGCAGGTCGTTGCCCGTGTCGAACCGGATCGTCCCGAAGTGCAGCACCGGCGAGATGAGCACGATCCCGTTGAGGAACATCCCCTGCGTCCCCTGCAGGTACCCGGACAGCCCCGCGGCCCGCGTCGTGCCGTAGCTCTCCCCGGCCAGGAACTTCGGGCTCGACCATCGGTGCGCCCGTGTCGTGTAGAGCCGGATGAAATCCCCCACCCACCGGATGTCCTCATCGAGCCCGTAGAACTGGCGGGCCGACTCCCCCTCGATCGGCCGGCTGTACCCGGTCCCCACCGGGTCGATGAACACGAGGTCCGTGAAGTCCAGCCACGAGAACTCGTTCTCCGTCAACCGGTACGGCGGCGGCACCACCTCCCCCTCCGGCCCCATCACGACGCGGCGCGGACCCAGCGCCCCCAGATGCAGCCACACGCTCGACGATCCCGGCCCACCGTTGAACGCGAACGTGATCGGGCGCGTCGCCGGGTCCCGGGGCGAGCCACCCTCATCCGGTTCGCGTGTGTACGCGATGTAGAAGATGTGCGCCCTGGTCTTGCCGTCGTAGTCGGGCAGGTCCATCAGCCCCGCCGTCGCGCTGTACGCGAACCGATTGCCCCCGATCGTTACCTCGGCCTGCGTGGTGACCGGCTTGGTCTTCGGCTCCTGCTTGTCGTCCCGGGTTGGCGCGCCCGTGGCTGGGGGCGCTCCCGGCACCGGCTGTGTCTCACCTCCCGGGCGCCCGCCGCCCCTCCGCCCGCCCGGGCCCTGCGGCTGGTCCTGGCCCCACGCCGGCGTCCCCGCCGCCAGCACGCCCAGCACGACCACAAGCATCCGAGTCCTTGGATCGATCATGCGCGATCTCCGTGAAGGTGAGCGGCCGAGTGTAACGGCCCGGCGCGCTCCGATGCGCGCCGCCCCACGCCTCCAGCCCGTGCCCGTCCCCTCCGTGGCGCATCGTTCCTCCCATCCGCGCGTCCATACCCTGCCCCGTGGTGAACCCCGCACCCGACCTCCATGCCCGCGCCGCTCGTGCCCTCGCCACCGCTCGTCGGATCGTCGTTCTCACGGGCGCCGGCGTCTCGGCCGAGTCCGGCCTGCGCACCTTCCGCGGCGCCACCGCCGCGGACCTGCCCGCCGACATGCAGGCCCTGTGGAAGGAGTTCGACCCGATGCGCCTGGCCACGCCCGAGGCCTTCGACGCCGACCCCGCAATGGTCACCCGTTGGTACGACTGGCGCCGCCTCGGCTGCCTCGCGGCCGAGCCCAACCCCGGGCACCGCGCCCTGGCCGACATCGAGCGCCGCGTCGCCGCTCGCGCGGGCGCCTTCACGCTCCTGACCCAGAACGTCGATCGCCTCCACCAGAAGGCGGGCAGTATCAACGTCGTCGAGCTCCACGGCTCCATCATCGAGTGGCGCTGCGCCCGCACCGGGCGCACCGTGGTGCCGCCGCCGGTCCCCTTCGACCGCTACCCGCCCCCCTCGCCGCACGCCGCCGGGGCCCTTCTCCGCCCCAACGTCGTCTGGTTCGGCGAGATGCTCCCGGAGGCCGCCATCGCCGCCGCCCACGCCGCCGTCGGCGCCTGCGATCTGTTCATGTCCGTCGGCACCAGCAGCGTGGTCTACCCCGCCGCCGGCTTCGTCGAACTCGCCGCCGCGCGCGGCGCGACGACGATCGAGGTCAACGCCGAGGAGACGCCCATCTCCCGACGAGTGGGCTACTCGCTCCGGGGCAAGTCCGGGGAGGTGCTGCCGCTGCTTGCCGGCGGAGCACTCTGACACTCCGCCCCCCGGTCGGGGGGTCAGGCGGCCGCAGCAGGCCTACAGGCGCGCCAGGGCCTCGGCGAGCCCTCGCCCCTTCGCGTCCGCCCCGCACAGGTTCACGCGGATCCCCAGCGCCGCCGCCATGGCCGCCTTGGCCGCCAGCGCCCGATCCGCCCGCTCCGCATCGGGCGCGTACACCACCTGGATGTGGTTGGCCTGGTGCCTGGCCATCATCTGGTCCCGGTCGATCCCGTACAGCTCGGCGTGCATGATCGGCCAGACGGGTGTCGTCTCGCGCCAGCGGCGCTCCGTCTCCTCGGGGGCCAGCGCCAGCGCGCGGCAGCGCCCGATGTCCATGCACAGCCGCTGCCCGGGATCGCGGGGGTTCCCATCGCCATCCCGGTTCGACCGTCGCGCCTCGACGTACACCCGCGACCACACCACCTCGCCCGGCCGGCTCGCCCCCTTGATCGTGCTCCCTCCCAGCCGGAAGTACATCGCCGGCTGACGCTCACCCACCGCCCCCGCGTATCCCCCTTCCAGGTGCGATGGCGGCACCGCGCCCGAGATCTCGAACACCCACACGAACCGGTCGGCCGAGCCACCCCGCGGCTTGGTGTTCTGCCGCGCTGCCGCGCCGCTGCCCTGGCCCGCGATGACATCCCCCCACCTCAGGTCGTGGAGCGTGTTGTCCCCCTCCATCCCCATCGCCCGCCACACGCGCTCGGTGAGTAGGCCATCCAGGCCCGCGCACTCATCGGCCTCGTTGAAGTGCGTGATCGGGCGCCCCTCCCGGATGACCCGGCCTCGGCGCCCGGCGACCGGAGGCCGGTCCGAGCAGTTCAGCAGCCCCTCCGCCAGGTCGCTCGCCGCGCACAGGTCCTTCAGGCCCTGCTGGTACTGGATCCCGATCGCATCGCACCCGAACTCCTCCGCCATCCGGGCCGCCGCGATGTACATCTTGAGTTGCTGGCGGATCTGGCCGTCCGTCAGCTCCGTCGCCTCGTCGGGCCCCGTGTTGAACCGCATGCCCCGCGCATCCAGCCAGGCCCTGGCCCAATCCGCCTCCGCGTCCGGCACGCCGAGCATCGCCGCGTACAGCGCCGACTGGCTCAGCCGCTCCTTGTACGCCCCCGCGCCGTGCAGCAGGTGGTCGGGGATGATGGCGTTGTACATCCCCATGCACCCCTCATCGAACACGCCGAGGATCGCCGGCCGGCGCGCCAGGTCCGCCGCCAGGGCCTCGCCCAGCTTCCGCTCTCGCCCGGGCAACTCCTCCGGCGCCAGGCGCACCGCGTGCGACGTGTCGTGGCGGATCCGTCCGCGCTCGAGCCACTCCGCGAGCCTCTTCCGGAATCCCCTGGCCGCGAAGTCCTCCCCCCACAGCATGGAGTACTCCACGCCGGCCTTGGTCAGCCCCGCGCGCAGATTCAGAACCCCGACCAGCCCCGGCCACCGGCCGGACCAGTTGGCCAGCAGCAGGATCGGCCCCCGGTGCCGCTCCAGCCCCATCAGCACGTGGTGCGAGTACTGCCACACCGCCTCGGCCACCACCAGCGGCGCTTCCGGATGGATCCCGGCGAAGACCTCGCGCCCCTGCGCCTGCGACGCGATGAACCCGTGCCCCCCGCCGCCGGTATCCCGCCCTTCCCCCGGCTCCCCGCCCAGTGCCGCCCTCTCGAGCTTCCAGCCCAGGGCCTCGAACGCCCGTGCCGCCTCGGATTCCATCGCCCGCTGCGCCGGCCAGCACGCCAGGTTCGCCGACTCCCGCAGGTCGCCCGACGCGACCAGCACGGCCGTTCGTCGCGGCGGCCGCGGCACTCTGGGCAACTCGGGCAGGATGTACTCCGCTCCGGCTCGCTTCGCCACTCGGGCACCTCCTCGGGGCCGATCATACAGGGACCGTTCGGTCCTGAAACCCGACGACCGATTCCGGCAAATAAGCCCGGACCGGTTGCGTCGCACGCACCGACGGAGTATCTTGGGACGCCCACCCGACCCCGGCCAACCACCGCCCGGGGGGGCACGGGGGGAGGGCCCGAAGCAGCCTGTGAGGACACGAGGAACACGCCATGAAACTGGCCGCCGCGGCATCTTTCTGCGCCCCCGTCCTGAGCCTCGCCACGCTGGTCGTCGCCGGCGCGGGTGACAGCCGCGACTCGCTCGGCGCCCGCCGGGCCGCCACAGCGCCCGGCAGCGCTGGCATCGGCCAGGACGGGCCGGGCTCCTTCGTCAACTGGGAGAACCACCCCATCCACGGGTTGGCCATCACACCCGATTGCAACCGCCTCCTCCTGGTGAACCTCCCGGACGCCCGCCTCGAGGTCTTCGACC
>CAYWOF010000180.1:0-1746 GCA_964459825.1 uncultured Phycisphaeraceae bacterium
GCCTCGGTTGCGAGCACGCTGATGTACCGGCGCGCCGAGCGCCAGCGCGTCATCGCCGCGGCCGTCTACGAGTTCATGCACCAGGTGCTCACGCCGGCCGAGCGCACCCCCGACGTGGCGTGGCGCGACGTGCTGGACAACGCCGCGGCTCACATCGACGGCGCGTTCCCGGGGCAGCCGCTGGCCGAGGCCGAGGTCCACAACATGATCCAGGCGATGTACGCCCGGATCGGCCTTTACGACCGGGCCCTCCCGCACGCCGAGCGCTGGCACGCGATCCTGGAGCGCGAGCACGGGCCCGGCCACACCGAGACGCTCAAGGCCCTCAACGCGCTCGCCGGCGTGCACTACGACAGCCTGAACTACGCGGAGGCCGAGCGCCTCTGGCGCCTCGTCATCGATCTCCGGACGCGCCGCCTCGGCGCCGGCCACATCCTGGTCGCCGAGACGCTCGGGAACCTGGCCCTCGTGCTGAGCGACACGGGGCGCGCCGCCGAGGCCATCCCGATCCACCGCCGGATCGTCGAGACCTACCGGCGCCAGGAGGGCCCGGAGCACGAGCACACGCTCACCGTGACCAACAACCTGGCCCTCGCGCTCGACTACCAGGGCGAGCACGCGGAGAGCGCCGACCTCATGCGCCTGGTGCACGATGTTCGCCTGCGGGCGCTGGGGCCCGATCACCACGACACCCTCGGAGCCGCGTACAACCTCGTCTTCCCCCTGCTCGCCCTCGACCGGATCGAGGAGGCCGACGGCCTGGCTGGCGATGCGCTCGATCGCGCCCGCGCCACGCTGGGGGAGGGGGACCCCCTGACGATCCGGCTGTGGTGGGCCATCGCGACGGCCGCCGAGCGCCGCGACGACGCCGCGCGCGCCGAGGGCGCACTGCGGTCCGCTCTGGCCGGCGCGTCCGGGCACCTGGGGCAGGACAACGGACTGACGATCCGCGCGGCGCTCAAGCTCGGCGGGTTCCTCACGAAGACGGGCCGGCTCGATGAGGCGGAGCGTGTGCTGCAACCAGCCCTCGAGTCGTGCCGGCGCACGCTCGGCGCCGATCACAGGCTGACGCTCGAGATCTCCGGGGCGCTGCAGGCGACGCGAGCGCCGAGCGCGCCGGTCCCGCCGTAGGCGCCCTCGCGTCTCCCGGCGGTGCTACGGGCACCCGACGGCGAACGCCGTCTGGAACGCGATGTAGTCCTGCACGTTGAGCACCCCGTCGCCCGTGTAGTCGGCGCGCGGGTCGGAGAGGGCGAACGCCGTCTGGAAGGCGACGAAGTCCGCCACGTTCCGCTGGCCGTCGCCGTTGAAGTCGCCGGCGCTCACGATCGGGATCGACCACGCCCCGCGCCCCTGCGTGCCGATCACCAGCCGGTTCCGCCCGGGATCGAGCAGGATGTCGATCACGCACGCGTTGGGCAGGCCCGCTCCGTAGCGGTGCCAGCGCGCCCCGTCGTTGATCGAGCGGTAGAGCCCCGCGTCCGTGCCCGCGTAGAGCACCGACGGATTGCACCGGGAATCGGCCGCGACCACGTTCACCGGCGCGTCCGGCAGATCGCCGTCGAGGGCCTCCCACGCGGCGCCCGCGTTGAGCGAGCGGAGCACCTGGTCCGTGCCGAAGCTCGCCACCGCCAGGTACACCACCGCCGCGTTCACCGGGTCCACGAACAGCTCACGGGTCACGCGCGGCCATCCCGGATGGCCCGTGCGCACCACCGTGAACGCCGCGCCCCCGTTCGACGAGGT
>CAYWOF010000180.1:1756-7221 GCA_964459825.1 uncultured Phycisphaeraceae bacterium
TTCCGATCTGTCGTTGGTCGCGGCGTAGACGCGCGGCGGGTTCGAGGGCGCGATCGCCAGCGCCCGGATCGCCCCGGCGCCGGCCGTGAGGTCGTCGCTGATCGGCGCCCACGATGAGCCGCCGTCCGTGCTCCGGTAGACCCGGTGCGTCGCGTAGAGCATGGTGTCCGGGTTCGTCGGGTGGATGACGTACGGCGGCAGGAAGCAGTTGCGGTCCCCGCCGTTGATCCCCGCGCCCACGCCCCCGAAGCTCTGCCCGCCATCCTCCGAGCGATACAGGTTCCCCGTTCCCTGCGACTCGGTGAACACCCGGTTGGGCCGGGCCTGGTCCAGCTGCGTCCACCCGCCGTCGCCGCCGGTCACGCGCGTCCACACCAGCGTGGATGCGCTGCGCCGGTTCGACCCGTTGTCCTGCGTTCCGCCGAAGACCGTCTGGTCCTGCGTCGGGTGCGTCGAGAGCCCGGCGTAGAACTGCACGGTGCCCAGCCCGGTGTTGAGCGTCGACCACGATGAGCCCAGGTTGGTCGAGCGGTGCACGCCCCCGTCATCGCCGATGAGAAGTCGCCCCGCCGCGTCCCACGCCGCGGCGTGGTAGTCCACGTGCGGCGTGGTGATCGTGCTGAAGTTCGTGCCGCCGTTGCTCGAGCGGACGAGGTTGAGACCTCCGAGGATGACGACGTCCGCGTTGACCGGCTGGACCGTGACCACGGAGAGGTACCACCCGTAGGAAGACTGCAGGCCGGCCGGCTCGGCCATCGGCGTCCACGTCGTGCCCCCGTTGTCGCTCCGGTACGAGTTGAGCACCGTGGCGCCCCCGCCGCTCGCGTCGGCGGGGTTGGTCACCAGCGCGTAGAGGCGATTGGCGTTGCCCGGCGCGATGCCGATGCTGATGCGCCCGGGGCCGGCCGGCAGGCCGCCGGCCAGCTTCGTCCACGAGTCGCCGCCGTTGGTGGACTTGTAGATGCCGTTGCCGGAGTTCCCGAAGATGTGCCCGATGGCGGCGTAGACGATCGAGGGATTCGCCGGGTCCAGCGCCAGGTCCGTGCAGGTCATCGCGGGAATGCCGTTCGTGAGGGGCGACCACGTCACCCCGCCATCGTTCGAGCGGAACACGCCCAGCGGACCCGACCGTTGCGGGTGCCCCTTGGCCGCGGCCATCTCGGGGAATCCGCCGGCGCGGGTGATCCCGGTCCAGAGCCGTTGCGGCTGCGCGGGGCTGATGACGATCTTCGAGAAGCACCGGCCCGCGAACGTCTGGCTCGCCAGCACCGTCCACGTGGCTCCCGCGTCCGTGCTCTTGTAGAGCCCGAGGCCGTAGCGGCTGTGGTTGGCGAAGTTCCCCTCGCCCGTTCCCGCGTACACGATCGCCTCGTTGGTGGGGTCGAGCGCCAGCGCGCCGATCGCCGTCGTGGGCAGGTGGCCCGTGAGCGGCGTCCACGACTGGCCGCCGTTGGTCGTCTTCCACACGCCCCCATCGGCCCCGCCGACGTAGTACAGCCCGGCATCGGTGGGGGAGCACACGATGGCCGAGACGCGCCCGACATCCCCCGCACCCGAAATGGGCGCCGGGCCGAGCTCCGTCCAGGTCTGCGCCCCGGCCCGACCGGCCAGGGCCAGCGGGACGACAACCCACGTCACGGTGCGGAGTCTCATGGCCGGGCCTCCCCGGCGGGCGCCTCGAACGTCAGCGTCGCCGACTCGAACACCCACTCGCCCGCCTCCTCGCCGATCGGTGCCCGCACGCGGGTGAACTCCACCCGCCAGGCCCCCGCCTGTTCCACGTGGAACAGCCCGATGCCCTTGGCATCGGTCGTGAACTCCTGGGTTCGGCCCGTCGCCTCGCACGTGGCCCGGACCCGGGCGCCCCGGGCCTCCTCGACCCCCGCGTAGACCCGAACCGCGACATCGCTCCCGACCCTGGCCAGGGTCGGGTCGAAGAGCGGCCGAATCTCGACCCGCTGGCCGGACTTGCTGGTGGCCGGCTGGGCCTCGCGCGCCACGGCCCCCGCGCCATCCCGCACGGTGATGAGCGTCTTGGCCGACCGGCAGAGGAGCACGCGGGCCTCCGGTGCGGTGGAGCGCGCGAAGCGCTCCGCGAGTGTCGCATCGCCCGCCGCGCCGGCCACCCGCGAGAGCGACTCGCTCGCGATGGTGACGATCTCCTCCGCCGCGTCGAGGCCCACGAGCGTCACGCCCGCGTGCGCGGCCGGCCACACCACCGCCGCCCGGGCGCCCGCCTCATCGGGCGCCGGCTCGACCGCGTCGCGGTTCTCCTGCGTTCCCGCCACGCGCACGAAGAACCACGCGATCCGCTCGGGCCAGGGTGCCGGCGTGGGACGCTCGGCATCGGGCGCCCGAACCAGAGTCGAGAGCGACAGGTTCTCGCCGACGGTCGCCGACCATGCCCTGGGCACCAGGTACAGAGCCTCCTGAGCCCGGGCGCTCGAAGAGACGACCAGCCCGGCAGCGACCGCCCAGACCCCACGGCATCCGTTCCTTCCCATGGTGCCTCCTGCTGCGCCCAATCTAGTCGATGGGGCGCCTGCCCACCAGCCCATTCTTCGCGTCCAATCCGTCGAAATCTGCCGATGAGATCGGCCCGTCGGCCCGTATACTCCGATCGTACCGCCCAGGTCCCCAACGAACCGCGGATGGAGAAGACCGCATGCTGCTGACCCGTTCCGTACTGGCCGCTTCCGTGCTGACGCTCGCCACCGGCACCCCGCTGGCGGCGCAGGAGATCGACGTCAAGGGCCTGGAGCCCGTCGGGGCCGAGGCCGTCCGGCAGATCGGCTCGTACCGCCCGCAGCGCCTCGCCCTGACCCGCGAGAAGCCCGCGACCATCACGGTTCCGCCCGCCGCCACCCTCGCCAGCCCGCTCTACGGCGTGCTCCCCCTCAAGCCCCAGAAGCTCGACGAGGGCCAGCAGCCCCCGGTGTTCCACATCATCATCGACGAGCCGGCCGGCGGCCCGGCGGCCCTCTACGCCGACTCCAACGGCAACGGAGACTTCACGGACGATGACACCGCGCTCATCGAGTGGAAGTCCCGCACCTACAAGGACAGCGCCGGCGAGGACCGCACGCAGCACGCCGGGCACGCGCACTTCCAGCTGCGGTTCGGCAAGCACCGCGTTCCGGCGCGCGTGAAGATGTACCGCTTCGACCCCGCCGATCCCGGCCGAGCCCAGCTCAAGGACGTGGTGCTCTACTACGCCGACTACGCCTACATCGGCGCCATGGACTACGGCCAGGGGCCCCGGTCCATCCTGCTCGTGGACGACTTCACCCGCGGCGACTGGGCGCCCCGCGCCGACGAGAACGAGTCGGGCATCAGCCTGCTCGTCGATGTCAACCGGAACGGGAAGTTCGACTCGCGCGGCGAGCGCTACGACGTGCTCAAGCCCTTCAACCTCTCGGGCACCACCTACGAGATCAAGGAGTTCCTCCAGGGCGGCAACCACTTCAAGCTGGCCACATCGCAGACGACCGTGCCGGAGATCCTCCCCCCGCCCGACCACGCCGTGGGCAAGCCCATCACCGCCTTCAACGCCAGGACCACCACCGGCCAGGAGATCAGGTTCCCCGAGTCGTACAAGGGCAAGGTCGTCCTGCTGGACTTCTGGGCGACCTGGTGCGGGCCGTGCGTGGCCGAGCTGCCCCACCTCACCGCGGCCTACGAGAAGTTCCACAAGCAGGGCTTCGAGGTGCTGGGGATCAGCCTCGACCAGGAGAACGCCGCGGAGAAGCTGGCGAAGTTCACGCGCGAGCACAACATGCCCTGGCCGCAGGTCTACGACGGCAAGTTCTGGGAGGCCGAGATCGCGATGCTCTACGCCGTGCAGTCGATCCCCCAGGCGTACCTGGTGGACGGCGACACGGGGCGCATCCTCGCGACGGGCAACTCGCTGCGGGGAGAGGCCCTGGGCGCGACCATCGAGAAGGCCCTGGCGGAGAGGAAGTCGGGCGGCTGAGGAAGAACGCCCGGCATCCGGGATCCCGGCGGCACGAGACTTCCCGGGGCTCTCCTTTTCCCGTTTCCTGTTTCTTGGATCTTCGAGCCTGACCGGGGGTAGCGCGGGCGAGCCCACGCACTCTCACGGTCGCGTCTCGGTCGTCGGCGCCCTCAACACCCCAGCGCGAACTTGGTCTGGAAGCAGATGTAGTCGTTCACATTGCGGACGCCGTTGCCGTCGCAGTCGGCGTAGGGGTCGCCCAGCGCGAACTTGGTCTGGAAGCAGATGTAGTCGTTGACGTTGAGGGCTCCGTTGGCGTCGCAGTCCGGGTAGCACGGGGCCTGGCCCGCATCGAAGAGCAGGTACCACGGGCTGATGAGGCCGCTGCCGGTGGCGAAGACACCCATGAGCGCGCCCGTCTGGCCGTTGAAGCGGAGCACATCGTCGGTGCTGGCGCTGGCCACGTAGAGGTGCCCGTCGGGGCCGAAGTCGATGTCCGACGGGCCGAAGACGCCCGCGCTCGCCGGCACGAAGACGCCCAGGGAGGCGCCGGTCTGGCCGTTGAACCGGTACACCTCGTTGCTGAAGTACCCGGCGACGTACAGGTTCCCGTCCGGGCCGAAGTCCAGGCCCGAGGGGAAGCTCTGCGCGGGGAGGGTGGCGAAGGTGCCGATGAGGGCGCCGGTGGCGCCGTTGAACGCGAGCACCTGGTCGGTCTGCCCGCTGGCGACGTAGAGACGCCCGTTGCGGAACACGATGTCGGTGGGGTAGGAGAGCCCGCCGCCCGCGGCGAACTGGCCCATGAAGGCCCCCGTCGTTCCGTTGAACCGGAGGACCTCGCCGATGGCGAAGTGGTTCGCGACGTAGAGGTTCCCATCCGGACCGATCTCCACCCCCTCGGGCGTGTCCAGGCCGCCGGTGAATGAGGGCACGAACACGGAGACGAACGCCCCGGTCGCCGGATTGAACCGGAGGATCGAGCCGGCGCCCTCATCCCCGACCAGCAGGCTGCCATCCGCGGCGAAGGCGAAGCCGCCGGGGAAGAGCAGTTCCGGGGCGCCCGCGGCCAGGCCCACGAAGGCGCCGGCCGAGTCGAAGCGCAGCACCTCCCCCCCGAAGAGCGTGCTGACGAGCAGGTCCGGGCCCTGGGCCCGCGCCGCGGCGCCGGCGCCGAGGATCGCCGCGGCCACGCCAACGACTGCCGTTCGTCCGATCATGCTGCACCTCCGGGCGCCGGGGGGCGGCGCCGTCCCCATCGTCGAGCCGATCCACCCTACCACGGCCCGGGGCCGGGTTCAATGGGCGAGCGGCTGGTGGGCCGGTCGGCCCCCAAAAAAGCACGGAGGCCCGGGCGAGGGCCCGGGCCTCCGACGTTGGGTTGCGGGCTCGGCTAGCACCCGAGGGCGAACTTGGTCTGGAAGCAGATGTAATCGTTGACGTTGCGGACGCCATTGTTGTCGCAGTCGGCGTACGGGTCGCCGAGGGCGAACTTCGTCTGGAAGCAGATGTA
>CAYWOF010000181.1:0-7176 GCA_964459825.1 uncultured Phycisphaeraceae bacterium
GGGCCCGCACCTCGGGCGCGCTGAACGGCGGGGCCGCGCGGGCGGGCGCGAGCGCCGCCGATGGCGTGACGCCGATGCGCCCCGCGCCCGCCTCCTCGCCCTCGGCCAGGGCAAGCAGGTCCAGGGCGATCTGGCCCTCGGCGCGGGCGCCCTCCGGCGGAGGCACGGCCTGCGCGAAGGCCTGGAGCAGCCCGGCCGCGTTCTCGAACGTGCCCGATTTCTCCGCCCAGGTCGCGCCGGGCAGCACCACGTCGGCCTCCTCCACCAGGCGCGAGAGGAGCGTGTCGATGAGCACCACGAACGGCCGATCGGCCCCGCTCCGGCCGATGGTCCGAACCAGGTCGGGCGTGGACCAGTCGCCGGGGTAGTTGCCGGTCAGGACCAGGGCCCCGACGCGCCCGCCCCCGACGATGCCCCCCGACCCGTCGAGGGCCCGGAGCAGGCGGTCGAAGTCGAGGATGTTGCCCGCCCCCGCCACGGCCTCGAGCACGCGCATCACGCCGCGCCGGTTGGGGCACTTCTCGGCGTGGACCTTGAACCCCGCGGGGTCGTTGGGGGGATAGACGCGGTCCTCGCCGCGGCGCGGCACCGGCCCGAGGGCCAGGATCGCCTGCTCGTCGATGGCCCGCGCGGCCTGGGCGAGGGTGTAGGCGTCCTCGCAGCTGAGCATGGGGCTGATCACGACGGCCAGGCGCCGGCCGCTCTCGACCGCCGCGCGCAGGCCCGCCATCGCCTCCTCCAGGGCCCGGACGTACTCGCTCTCGATGAGCGTGCCGAACTGGCGGCGCCACGACGAGCGCAGGCGGTCCTCGGAGTGGACGAACTTCCAGCCGTAGCGCACCTCATCGGTGAGCCACCAGCGGTTGACGGCCGGGTTCTCGCGCGGCTTGAGGCGGTAGATGCGCCCCTCGTTGTGCTCGATCCAGAGGTTGTCGCCGCCGGCGGTGATCCCGTCGATCGAGGGCGTCCGCTTGAGGAACCAGACCCGCTGGGCGAAGAGGAAGTCCTTGTCCAGCAGGGCCCCCACGGGGCAGAGGTCCACGACGTTCGAGGCCAGCTCGTTGTCGAGGGCCACGCCGGGGAAGACGTCGATCTCCGCGCGGTTGCCCCGGCCCTGCACGAGCAGCTCGCCCGTGCCCGTGACCTCGCGCGTGAAGCGCACGCAGCGCGTGCACATGATGCACCGGTCGGCGTAGAGGTAGACGTGGGGTCCGAGGTTCTTCTTGGGCTGCTTGACCTTGCGCTCCTGGAAGCGGCTGACCCCGCGCCCGTACTGGTAGGAGAAGTCCTGGAGGAGGCACTCGCCCGCCTGGTCGCAGACCGGGCAGTCGAGCGGATGGTTGATGAGCAGGTACTCCATCACCGCCTTCTGGTTCTGCACGGCCTTGGGGCTGTCGGTGTGGACGACCATGCCGTCCATCGCGGGCGTCTGGCAGGTGGGGGTCAGCTTCCCGCCCATGTAGGGCTCGACGGCCCCGGTCCGGGGGTTGGGGGCCCAGACCTCGCCCAGGCAGATGCGGCAGGAGGCGACGATCGAGAGGCCGTCGTGGTAGCAGTACTGCGGGATCTCGACGCCGTGGGCGTTGGCGACCTGGAGGATCATCTGCCCGGGCGTGAACTCGCAGCGCCGGCCGTTGATGGTGATCGTGGGCATGGGACCGGGATCGTAGCGGGCGCGGGGCCCGGGAAGGCACCGGGGACGCCCCGCGCTCCGGGGCGACCGGAGGTAGACTGGCCCCCGCGCCGGGCGGCCTCCGGCGAAAAAGGGGTGCTCCCATGCTCTCGGTGATGGTCTTCATCCTGGGCGTCGTGCTCGCGCTGGTGGTGCTGGTCGGCTCGGCGCGCCTGCCGGACAAGTCCCTGAAGGCGGCGGGCGGCGTCGGCGCGCTGCTGATCGTCATCGTGGCGACGGCCCTCTCCTCGGTCCGCTACATCAACCCGGACGAGGTGGGGATCGTGGTGAAGAACGTGGGGGTGCGCGGGTTGAAGGAGGGGGCGTACATCGCGGTGAGCGGCGAGCGGGGCATCCAGGCGGACGTGCTCAGCCCCGGGCTGCACTTTGGCTTCTGGCCGTTCCTGTTCGAGGTGCGCGAGGTCAAGCTCACCGAGGTGCCCGTGGGCAAGGTGGGGATCGTGAACACGACCGACGGGCGCCCGCTCCCGCCGGACCAGGTGATCGCGCCGGAGTGGGCGCCCGACGCCACCTCGACGATGCGCGATGCGCGCTTCTTCCTGAGCTCGGGCCAGGGGTACAAGGGCACGCAGGCGACGGTCCTGACGACCGGCAAGTACCGGCTCAACACCGAGCTGTTCAAGGTGACGATGGTGGACGTGACGGAGGTGCCCCAGGGCGAGGTGGTCGTGCTCAAGGCCAACTTCGGCCGGGCGCCGACCATCGCCGTGCACGGGCGCGGCGTGGACGAGCAGGACAAGCTGCTGCTGGCCGACGAGGGGGAGATGGGCGTGCGGGCCCGGGTGCTCCCGCCCGGGAAGTACCCGATCAACACCGAGGCGTACAGCGTGGTGGAGATGTGGACGACACAGATGATCGCGCACTACACCGCCGAGGGCGCGCGGGGCGCCTCCCCGAGCCGCACGCCGGGGCAGGCGCACGAGGCGCAGCTCGAGGAGCGCGAGATCACGGTGCGCACGAGCGACGGGTTCACGTTCCCGGTGGACGTTCGCGTGGAGTACATGGTCCGGCCCGACGATGCGCCGATCGTGGTGGCGAAGCTGGGCGACGACGAGGGGGAGCGCTTCAAGAACGCGCTGAACTCGGCGGTGCGCGCGATCTTCCGCAACAACGCCGAGAGCGTGCGGGCGCTCGACTACGTCCAGCAGCGCTCGCACCAGGAGAGCCAGTCGCTGACCATGCTCGCCGAGCAGATGGCGCGCTTCGGCGTGACGGTGACGGCCGTGCGCATCGGCAACGTGGGGGACGAGAAATCGCTGGGCGAGCTGCTCAAGACCCAGACCGACCGCGAGATCGCCAAGCAGGAGCTGACCACCTTCCAGGAGCAGCAGAAGGCCGCCGAGCAGAAGAAGGAGCTCACGCGCGCGACCCAGGAGGCCGAGGAGGAGAAGCGCCTGGCGACCGCGGCGTACGCCGTCAAGATCGCGGAGGAGGAGAAGAAGCAGAAGCTCATTGAGGCCGAGGCCGAGGCCCAGGCGATCGCCATCCGGGCCGAGGCGCAGGCCAAGGCGTACCAGGAGATCGCCCTCCAGATCGGCAAGGGCAACGCGGCCCTCATCGAGCTGCTCAAGATCGTGGGGGAGCGCGGGATCCAGATCACGCCGCGGGTGATGGTGACGGGGGGGAGCGGCGCGGCCGACGCCGAGTCCACGGCGCTGATCGGGACGATGCTGGACACCATGATGAGCCGGGAGGAGCCGGCGCGCCCCCCCGCGGGGGGCGGGTAACGGCGGGGCGTAGAGTTCGGGGCGTGACCCCCGGACCGGCCCATCCTCTCGGCCTGACCTGCGACGAGTTCGCCGCGGCCTATGGGCCGGGCCTGCGCGGGAAGCACCGCGCGGCGGTGGACCTCTACGGGCGGCTCTTCCGCGCCGGGCAGCGCGACCTGGGCGCGATCCGCGTGGAGGTACCCGAGATCGGGCGCGTGCTGCGCGAGGCGAGCGGCGAGGGGGAGGTGGTGAAGTTCACGCAGCGGGTGCCGCGGACAGAGGGGCAAAGGGGCCAAGGGGCAGAGGGGCGGAGTGATGCCCAGGGTGCCTCGCCCCTTCGCCCCTCTGCCCCTTTGCCCCTTCCCGAGCTCGAGACCGAATCCGTCCTGATCCCCATGATCGGTCGCACCGGCGACCGGACGCACACGCTGTGCGTCTCGAGCCAGGTCGGGTGCGCCATGGGGTGCACCTTCTGCGAAACGGCGCAGATGGGCCTGGTGCGGTCGCTCACCGCGGCCGAGATCGTCGGGCAGTGGTTCGCGGCCAGCCACGTGCTCGGCATGCGCCCGCGCAACATCGTGTTCATGGGGATGGGCGAGCCCATGGACAACCTGGACGAGGTGATCCGGGCGATCGCGGTGCTGACGGACAGCCGCGGGGCCGGGCACCCGATGAACAAGATCACGGTCTCGACGGTCGGGCGGCTGGACGGGATCGCGCGCCTGGCGGAGCAGGTGCACCGGCCGGGCTGGCACCGGCTCAACCTCGCCGTGAGCGTCAACGCGGCCGATGACGAGACCCGCTCGCGGATCATGCCCATCAACCGGGCGATGCCGATGGAGGCGCTGCGCGAGGCGCTATTGGCGTGGCCGCGCTACGGCGGGGCGAAGATCTGCATCGAGTACGTGCTGATCCCCGGGGTCAACGACGGGCCGGCGGACGCGGCGAAACTCGCCGAGTGGGTGCGCCCCCTCCCGGCGTGCGTGAACGTGATCCCCTACAACCCGCGCCGCAACTCGCCGTGGCCGGCGCCCGAGGAGGCGGGTGTGGCGGCGTTCCTGGCGTGGCTGACCGAGGCCGGAGCCTACGCCAAGCGCCGCCGGACCAAGGGCCGGACGCTGATGGGCGCGTGCGGGCAGCTGGGGAGCGAGGGGATACGCAGGAGGAGGGTGGTGGAGGTGGCAGCACATGGGGCGGGCAGAGCGTGAGTCCGGGACGGCGCCGACGCCCGGCTCGTGGGGCGACCGGCTCGGCACGAGTCCGACCGCGGCCGTCGCGTTTTTCGCGTTCGGTGGTTTGGCGATGACCGGCATGGCGGTGTGGATGGGGTCGATCGGCTACCCAGCTGTGGGCCGTGGCGCGACGAGCGGCCCGGCAACCAATTCTCTCTTCGTCCCGCCCGCGTTGATGATGGCTGTGATCTGCTATTCGTCTGCCGGCTGGATGGCCCACCACCGTCGGGCACGGTTCATCTGGCTGGGCGTCCGAACTGAGGAGGACGGCGTCAGAACGCTGGTGCGGCTGAGCGCATGGTCGCCTCTCAGCCTGGCGCTGATCGTCTCCTGTATCGTTGCGATGCTCGGCGTGTTCGCCGGAGTTACGACCTTGCCCACGACGCCCGAGGTCGTCATCGGGGCCCATGTGTCGCCCTTGATCGCGGGAGTGATCGGGTATGTGGTGGGGCGGATTCGGGATCGCGCCACGAGTCGTCAACTCGTGATCGACCATCAGCTCGGCACCGCCCGCCTGCCATGCGATCCCGGCCATGCTTTGCCGAGCGTTCGGCTGGGAGCGATCACGGGCATCGACCTGGACCGCCGGCGATGGAGCCGGTGGCTGACTGGTGAGGATGGAAAGCCCGCGTACATGATCGATCTCGTCATCCGGTACCGCGACGACACGGGTGCCGAGCTTTCGGCGCGCCTCGCGACCTGGGCGGAGCACACGCCGGGAATCCAGGACTTTGCGGCGTGGCTTCGGGGGAAGCTCGGGCTGCCTGTGGATGGGCCGCGCGGAGACGGTCGGTAGGCGAAAGTGGCGGGTTGGCACCGGCCGTGACCCGCCCGGGGTCAGTCTCGACCCGGCCGGAAGGACTCAGCGGTATTCTTGTCCCCCGGGCGCACCGGTCGTGTGCCCGGGTTCATGGGTGTTGTCGCTCCCGGTCCTGACGCGGTTCTTCGCCCCGGAGGGGCGCGGGGGTGTAGCCACGGGTGGAGGCCGCGACAGCGGCCGGAACCCGTGGTAGACCCTCGTGGCGCGGTCTCGCCCCGGAGGGGGGAAGGAGGGTCGGCCCTACCCGGCTCCTTCGCCCCTCCGGGGCGAGCGCGGCAGCCCGGCCCTTCCCACGGGTTCCGCTCGCGGACTCGCTCCACGCATGGCTACATTCCGCGGCCCCCCTGGGGCCGAGCCGCGGACCACCCTCCGGGCGCGGCGGACGACGCTCGGGGCGCGGCGGACAACCCTCGGGGCCGAGCGGCGCGTGACGCTCGGGCTTGTCGGGCCCGATCGCGTGCATCGGGGCGATGGCGCGAGGGTCGAATGGGATGTGTTCCTCGGGACTTCCAGACCCCCGGGCGGCTCTCCGCATGACCGTGCCCGCTCCGTCGATTCGTGGAGTCTCTCGGCTGCTGGCGCGGCGGTGGTGGGTTGTCTATCTGCTGGCGCTCTCGGCCTCCACGTTCGTGCGCCTGGGCCGGGGCGAGACGCGCCCGGCGACCGCGCCCTCCGTCACGATCGCGGCCATGGGTAGATCGGGACCCGTCGCGGGGCGCGAGATGCGGGTGGCGTATCGGGAGTGGCCCCCCCCGTCCGCGCGGGGTGAAACGCCCAGCGCCTCGATCGCCGGCGAGGGAATCGCCCCTGTGATCCTCCTCCACGGCTCGCCGGGCGACGCGGCCAACTTCGATGGCCTCGGCCCCACGGTCGCGCGCCTGGCCGGCGGGCGCCGGGTCGTGGCGCCCGATCTGCCGGGGTTCGGCGCGTCCGAGCCCGACCCGCCGAGCATGTCGATCCTGGCGCACGCGCACGCGGTGCTCGCGCTCATGGACCGGCTCGACATCGAGCGGGCGCACATCGTCGGCTGGTCCCTCGGCGGCGGTGTCGGCCTGCACATGGCCGACCTGGCCCCCGACCGCGTCGCCTCGCTCACGCTCCTGGCCTCGGTCGGGGCGCAGGAGACCGAGGGCTCGGGCGACTACTGGTTCGAGCACCTCAAGTACGCCGTGGGCTGGTGGCTGTCGTGGGGGGTGCGGAACGCGACGCCGCACTTTGGCTATCTCGAGGGCTTCTCGATCGTCGAGGCCTCGATGCGGAACTTCTGGGACAGCGACCAGCGCCCGCTGCGCGCGATCATGGCGCGCCTGGCGATACCCACCATGACCCTCCACGGGCGCCACGACTTCCTCGTGCCCGACTGGGCCGCCGAGCGAACGCACGAGATCATCGGCC
Source organism: uncultured Phycisphaeraceae bacterium (assembly GCA_964459825.1). Taxonomy (GTDB): domain Bacteria; phylum Planctomycetota; class Phycisphaerae; order Phycisphaerales; family UBA1924; genus CAYWOF01. The sequence continues at coordinate 6,850 of CAYWOF010000181.1, forward strand.
CCGACCGGCTCGTCATCCTCGACGCCAGCCACTTCATGCCGTTCCTGCAGGTGGACGAGACGGCGGCCCACCTCGGCGTGTTCTTCGCACGCCACGACACGCCGGGCGTGCCCGCGCTCCGGCAGATCGCGGACCTCTCGCCGCGCGGGCCACCGACGCTCGGAGCCGTGGGCCGGGCGGGCGGGCGGGCGGTCCGCGCGCTGCACTGGGCGGCGATCGCGCTGCTGGCCGCGTTCGCCATGCTGTGGAGCGACCGCGCGATCGCGGCCCTGCTCGGCGTGCTCGTCGCCTTCGGGCAGGTGGACTTCGGCGTCGCCGTCTTCGCGC
>CAYWOF010000182.1:0-7161 GCA_964459825.1 uncultured Phycisphaeraceae bacterium
AGCCCCGGTGGCGCCCGCCCCTCGAGCACGCACGCCAGATCGCCACCCTCGACGCCGAGGTCGCTCGCACCGCCGAACGCCTGGGCGCCCTCTACTACAAGGTGCGGTTCGGGCACCTCGATCTCACGCCCGAGGAACTCGACGGCGCGCGGGCGGCCCTGCGTGGCCTCCGCTCCGGGCCCTCACGCCCCGCGCGGGCCTAGGGCGGCCGGTCCCCGGCGAACCGCGCCGCACTCCCCGGGCTTATCGGCCCCCGGGGCGCCCGCTCAAGGCGCGAGCCGAGCCGTCCGATTCTTGCGCGAGTACCAGGAGCGGAGAGCCCCTTTCAGAAAGGCCGGCCGTGCCCGCGAGCCGATCACGCACCGATCGATGGCGCGACTGCCTGCGCCAGCTGTACGAACGCCAGGGCGGCCTGGAGATCACCGTGCCGCGCGAGGCGGCCCCGGGCCTCGCCGACGGCGCGCCCGCCGGCGCGAACCTGGTCTGGCGCGTGCGCGTGCTGGGCCTCACCGAAACCGAGATCCTCGTCGAATCTCCCGTCATGGTCGGCCAGACCATCGACCTCGAACCCGAGCTCCCGCTCGTCGCGGCCATGTCGATCGGCCAGAACCGCTGGATGTTCCACACGCGCACCCTCGGCCACGGCAGGGCCCGGGCCGACTTCGGGCGCGAGGCCCGCACGCTCCGCCTGGCCATGCCCGACACCGTCGAGCGCTGCCAGCGGCGCAACTTCAACCGCATCTCGACCGCCGAGCTCCACCTCCCCGGCGTGGAGTGCTGGCCGATCCTCGACCCCGCCAGCGTGGTGGCCGCCGAGGTGGCCAATCGCGCGCAGATGTCCGAAGCCGGCAGCCGGCCCGGCGCGGGCGCCGAAACCGCCGCCTGGGACGCGCTCGTCCTGCCGGACGTCGGCCCCAGGTTCAACGCCCGCCTGCTCAACCTCGGCGGCGGCGGCGCGGGCCTGCGCATCGAGCGCACCGATGCCGGAGCGATCGAACGCTCACGGCTCTTCTGGCTGCGGATCGATCTCCGTCCCGAGCTGCCCGTGCCCATCGGCATGACCGCGCGCCTGGCGCACACCCACATCGACAGCGCGCAGAACATCTACGCCGGCCTGGCCTTCGAGTTCGCGTTCCACCAGGCCCACCGCCAGTTCGTGATCGACCAGATCAAGCGCTACGTGGCCAGAGTCCAAGTCCGACCCGGCGTCCGGCGCGCGGCGTGACCGACGGCCACCGGCGCGGCGAGTCCGCGCCGGCCCCCCGGTCCTACCGGCTGAGGCGCTTCGCCCGAACGTCCTCCGCGCCCTCGCGGACCATCACGAGGACGTTGCCCTTGCCGGTCCGGATGACGATGGGGTTGGCGCCCCCGTTGATCGTGGCGCTCGAGCGGCTCGTGCCCGCGACGAAGTTCGTCATGGAGGCCCCCTCCACGATCCAGCGGCAGACGCCGTCCTCGCTCACCAGGTCGAACGCGCCGGTGGATCCCGGCGCGACCTGGTACGCGATCCCCCCATCGGTCGTAACCAGGGCCACGGGATCGGTCAGGGGTGCGCCGGTGCGCACCTCGATCCGCCCGCCGGGCAGGCCATCGTGCCCGTTCTCCACCTGCACCGCCCCGCCGACACCCCGGAGCGCAACGCTCCCGCCCGAGTTGCGGACCAGAACGCCGCCGCAATCGGGCAGCCGGATCGTCAGCGCCACCGCGACGGCGTCCCTGGGCTCCCAGGTGGTCGCCGAGGCTACGCGGAGGATCGGGCGCCCATCCTGCTCGGAGCTTTCGGCCGTCACCGTCGTGGACTGCTCCGCTTCCGCCCGCGAAGGCCCGCCCCGCCCGGACCGCTTGATCGTCGCCTTGACGGTCGGCGCACGGACCGACCGGTCCACGATGACGCGGACCGAGCCGTGGACGTTGTCCACATCGATCGCCGGGGACGTCCCGAGCGTGATCGGCGGCCCATCGATCGGCACGCTCACCTTGGCGCCGCGACCGCACGCGCCCAGCGTCAGGATCGCCCCTAGACCCAGGATCAGCCCGAGCGTGCTGGGACGGACGAAGCGGTCGGTCGGCATGCGGAATCTCCCGGTTTGCGGTCCTTGTGCTGACTCTAGTCGGCAGGATCGGAGGCGCTCTGCGGAGAACCGCGCCCCCTCCAATACCGATCGTTTTCCTTACAACGGCGAACGGTGGACCTGGCCAGTTCTGGCCGGTGAAGCGGAAGGCCGTTTGTGCTATTATCGTGGAGCGTGGGTAGGTTCCGGACCGCGGCTCGCGGCCGGTTGCTCGGTTCGACGATTGTCCGGTCTCCAGGGAGATTGAGCAACGCCCGGAGGCCTGAAGCAGACCCGTCCGGCCCGTCTGGGTCGGGAGTCGTGTGGGGCTCCCAGCCACAAGCATGTCGTCCGGATCATTCATGTTTCATTCACCGGCGGCGATGCGGGGCGCGGGCGTGTACTCCCGGGATAAAGGCGAGCGGCGCCCGGCGCCGCGACGTTGGGCGAGGCGCCAGGCGGGCTTGATCGAACGAGCGACCAGTCGGAAACGATGAGCGCCCGCGTAGGGCACGCTCATCGACGGCGAGCGACCGGTTCGGCGTCACGCGTCGGCCGTGTGGGGGTGCGCCCCGGGGCACTTCCGCAGCCGGCGCCAGCGCGAAAGGACGCTCGCCGATGCTGAGCTGGTCCACTCTCTTCGCCGCCGTCGAGACGCCGCTCGCCGTGGCCATCGGCGTCGGGTCGCTCGTCGTGGGCGCCGCCCTGGGCGTCGCCATCTGCCGTGCCATCACCGGACGGACGCTGGGGCGCGCCCGATCCCAAGCCGCCGCGGTCGTGACGCAGGCCGAGACCGAGGCCCGAACGCGGGCGCAGAAGGCCGAGCTGGAGGCCGAGAAGAGGATCCTGGAGCGGAAGGAGAAGTTCGAGGCCGAGATCGAGAAGGAGCGCGACGATCTTCGGGAGACGGAGCGGCGCCTGGCCAAGCGCGAGGACCTGTTCCAGCGCAAGGAGGAGGCGCTCTCCCTGAAGGAGGCCACCCTGGCCAAGGCCGGCGAGGGCCTCAAGGCCCGCGAGGAGCGCATCACCCAGCGCGAGGCCGAGAGCACCAGGGTGCTCGAGCAGCAGCGGGACCAGCTCCTCCGGATCGCCGATCTGAGCCCCGCGCAGGCCCGCGAGGAGGTTCTGCGGCGCGTGGAGGACGACGCCCGGCTCGACGCGGCCAAGGTCGTCCGCAAGGTCGTGGACGAGGCCGAGCACGAGGCCCGGGAGCGGGCGCGCGAGGTCACCATCATGGCGATCCAGCGCTACGCCACCGAGCACACCAGCGAGAGCACCGTGCGGTCGGTCGCGATCCCCTCGGACGACATGAAGGGGCGCATCATCGGGCGCGAGGGCCGGAACATCCGCGCCATCGAGAAGGCCACGGGCGTGGACATCATCGTGGACGACACGCCGGGGGTCATCGTGGTCTCCTGCTTCGACAAGGTCCGGCAGGCCGTGGCGGTCGAGTCGCTCGAGCGCCTCATCGCCGACGGGCGGATGCACCCCTCGCGCATCGAGGAGGTCGTCGCCAAGGTCCAGTCCGAGACCAACGAGCGCATCCTGCGCTTCGGCAAGGACGCCGCGCTCGAGGTCAACCTGCGCGGGCTCCACCCCAAGATCGTCGAGGCCATGGGCAAGCTCCACTACCGCACCAGCTACGCCCAGAACGTGCTGCGCCACTCCATCGAGGTCGCTTACCTCTGCCAGATCATCGCCGACCAGCTCGGCCTGGACGGCACCGTCGCCCGGCGCTGCGGCTTCCTCCACGACATCGGCAAGGCCATGGACCACGAGTTGGAGGGCGGCCACCCCAAGATCGGCATGGACTTCGCCCGGCAGTACGGCGAGCGCGAGCCGGTCCTGAACGCCATCGGCGGCCACCACGCCGACATTCCCTCAACCAGCTGGTACACGCCCATCGTGATGGCCGCCGACGCCGTCTCCAGCGCCCGCCCGGGGGCGCGGCGCGAGTCGATGGAGAAGTACATCCAGCGCCTCACGGAGCTCCAGGACATCGCCCTGGCTCAGCCCGGCGTGCAGGAGGCCTACGCCATCCAGGCCGGGCGCGAGGTCCGCGTGATGGTGGATGCCGCGCGCGTGGGTGACGACGAGGCCGTGCTCATCGCCCAGCGCATCGCCAAACGCGTGAGCGAGGAGATGACCTTCCCCGGCGAGATCAAGGTGACGGTCCTGCGCGAGACGCGGGCGGTCGAGATCGCACGCTGACGCCCCCGTCCGTTGGCGACCGCTGGTCGCCACACCGTCCCAACCCGTTGGTCTCCCACCGACGTCCCTTGTGCCGCCGAGGCAAACCGGATACACTTGTGCGTTGGAGGTGCCCCATGCCGACAAGGCTCACCTGGCCGGCCGTCGCGCTCGCCGCGTTCGGCGCTCCCTGCACCGCTCAACCGATGGCCTCCGAACCGAGTGCCGTCGTCCGCTTCGACGGCCACAAGGCCGTCCGCGTCACCGTGCACACCCTGCGCGAGCTGCGCACCGCCCTCGCGCTCACCGACGATGTGTGGACCTGCGCCGGTGTCGGGATCGGGTCCTGGGATGCCCGCTTCTCGCCCGAGCAGTTCACGGCGCTCCGGTTGTCCGGCATCCCGTTCGAGGTTCTGGAGGAGAACATCCAGGCGGGCATCGACGAGATGAACGCGCGATTGCGCGCGGGCGGCGCGGCGGGTCGGGATGGCCCCTGGTTCGCCGACTACAAGAACCCCGTGCAGATCAGCGACTATGTGGATGAGCTCGTCGCCCTGCGCCCGGATCTGGCCTCGCGCCGCACGCTCGGCCAGTCGCTCGAGGGGCGCGATATCTACGCCATCCGCATCTGCAACGACGCCCACAATCCCGGACGGTGCAAGCCTGGGCTCCTGATCCACGGCACGCAGCACGCGCGCGAGTGGATCACGCCCATGACCGTCATGTACGCGGCCGACCGGCTCGTCCGCGACTACGACACCGATCCCTACCTTCACGACCTCGTCGACCGCGTCGAGATCTGGATCATTCCCGTCTTCAATCCCGACGGATACCAGCACACTTGGAGCGTCAATGCCAACTGGCGCAAGAACCGGCGGAACAACGGCGACGGCTCATTCGGCGTGGACAACAATCGCAACTGGGGGCACGAGTGGGGCGGCCCGGGTGCCAGCGCCAACCCGAGCAGCGAGATCTACCGCGGGCCGGCGCCATTCTCCGAACCGGAGAACCGGGTCTTCCGGGACTTCGTGCTGGCCCACCCCAACATCCGCTCCCACAACGATGTCCACAGCTACGGGCAGTTGATCCTCTGGCCCTGGGGGTACACGCCGCAGGTTTCCCCCCATGAGCCCACGTTCGGCGCGATCGGGCAGATCATGCGCGCCCGAATCCTGGCCGTGCACGGACGAGACTACAGGCCGGGTCCCGTCTACACGAACATCTACCCCGCGAGCGGCGTGTCCGTGGACTGGATGTACGGAGACCAGGGGATCTACGCGTTGAGCTTCGAGATGCGCGGCGGCGGCTTTCATCCGTCCCCCACCCAGATCCTCCCGGGCGCCGAGGAGGCCTTCCCCGCGCTCATGTACCAGGCCGAGTGGATCGCGGCGGAGTTTCCGTTCCGCGCCGACATCAACGATGACTGCCGATACACCATCGACGACTACATCGGCTTTCAGACGGCGTTCGCGCTCGGCGACCCTCGCGCCGACCTGGACGGGAGTGGATCGCTCAACGTCAACGACTTCACGGCGTTTCAGACCGCCTTCGCGCTGCGGAGGTGACCCGGCCACGAGTCCCACGCGGACTGCGATGCGAACGGCATCCGGAACGTGAGCGACTACGTCTGCTTCCAGACGAGGTTCGCGATCGGTAGGGTGGTACTCCACCGGATCCCGTCTGGCGAGCGGGGTCCTTGTGCAGAATCCCTCGACACGGCGCCTTCCGCACGCCACAATGCTCGTGGAGGTGCTCCCATGCCCGCGATCCTCACTCTCGCCTCGGGATTCGCCGCCGCGGTGGTTGCCCAGCCCCAGGCCGCCGGACCGGCTGTCCGGTACGACGGCCACCGCCTCGTCCGAGTCACCGTCCACGACACGCGCCAGCTCCAGACCGCGATCGCCCTCACCGACGACGTCTGGACCTGCGGCGGCGTCGGCATCGGCTCCTGGGATGCCCGCCTCTCCCCCGACCAGTTCGACGCGCTCTCCCAGACCGACATCGCGCACCGGACGCTCATCGAGGACCTGCAGGCCGGCATCGATGCCGAGAACGCCCGGGTGCGTGCGGGCGGGGCGCCCGATGGCCCCTGGTTCGACGAGTTCAAGGACTACGCCGCGATCAGCGCGTACGTCACGACGCTCGCGGCCTTGCGACCCGAGATCGCCACGCGGGTCTCCCTGGGCCAGTCCCTCGAGGGTCGCGAGATCTTCGGCCTTCGCATCACCAACGATGCGGCCAACCCCGGCCGGTGCAAACCCGCGGTCCTCTTCAACGCCACGCAGCACGCGCGCGAGTGGGTCGCCCCGATGACGGCGATGTACGCCGCGGATCGCCTCGTGCGCGACTACGGCTCCGACCCGGCCGTGACCGACCTCCTCGACCACGCCCGGATCTACATCGTGCCCGTGGTCAACCCCGACGGCTACGCCTGGACCTGGACAACGGATCGCTACTGGCGCAAGAACAGGCGGCCGAATCCCGGGGGGTGCTTCGGAATCGACACCAACCGGAACTGGGACTTCCAGTGGGGCGGGGTGGGCGCGAGCCCCGATCCCTGCGCCGGGACCTACCGCGGCCCGGCCCCGTTCTCCGAGCCCGAGACACAGGTCATGCGCGACTTCGTCGCGGGCCAGCCGGGGCTGCGGGCCCACGTGGATGTGCACAGCTACGGCCAGCTCCTGCTCTACCCCTGGTGCTACACGTCCAGCCCATCGCCCGGGCACGCGATGTTCGGCGCGCTGGCCCAGGAGTTCCGCACGCTCATCCAGGCCGTCCACGGCCGGCTCTACACCCCCGGCATCTGGTACAGCACGCTCTACCCATCGAGCGGCACCGCCACCGACTGGCTCTACGGCGCCAACGGCGTGGCGAGCTACACGTTCGAGCTGCGCGGGCCGGACTTCGTCGTCCCGCCCGC
>CAYWOF010000183.1:0-7151 GCA_964459825.1 uncultured Phycisphaeraceae bacterium
GCGTCCGGCGAGCCAGTTGCGCACGGCCGACTCGGCGCGCTTGGCGTCCAGGCCGGTGCGCTGGACCGCCTCCGCCAGGGCGGCGGGGGTGAGGCCCTTGTCGGCCATCAGCTCGTTCAGCTTGTCCGCTCGCAGTCTCACGGCTTGCAACCCCTGTTCCGGCTCACGCCGCCGTCGCCCCTTCCTTCACGCCGCCCTCGATGCCTTCCTTCTTGTTCGTGTGCCCGCGGAAGGTCCGCGAGTGGCTGAACTCGCCGAGCTTGTGCCCGACCATGTCCTCGGTGACGAACACGTCGAGGAAGGCCCGGCCGTTGTGGACCTTGAAGGTGTGGCCCACGAACTCGGGCACGATGGTGCACCGGCGCGACCAGGTCTTGACGGGCTCGCGCTTGCCCATCTGGTTGAGCTTCTCCACCCTGCGGAAGAGCTTGAGCTCGACGAACGGTCCCTTCTTGAGGCTTCGTCCCATGGTCGTGTTCCCGGGCGCGGCGCCCGCGCTCCGTGCTAGTGCAACTGGCCGTACCGCTTGCTGAACCGTCTCCGGATGATGAGCTTGGTGCTCGCCTTCTTGCGCCGACGCGTGGGGCCGCCCTTGGCCAGCACGCCGGTGGGCCCGCACGGGGGGCGGTTGCCCTTGGAGCGTCCCGAGCCGCCGCCGAGCGGGTGGGCGTGGTGGCTCTTGGCCATCCCGCGGGTGATGGGCCGGCGTCCCAGATGGCGGGAGAGCCCGGCCTTGCCCAGCATGCGCAGCTGGTGGTCGGGGTTGCCGACCTGGCCGATGGTGGCGCGGCAGTCGATGGGCACGCGCCGGATCTCGCCGCTGGGCATGACCAGGGTCGCGTACAGGCCCTCCTTGTTGGAGAGCTTGGCGACCGTGCCGGCCGAGCGGCAGAGCTGGGCCCCGCGCCCGGGGGTGAGCTCGACGCAGTGCACGTCGAGGCCCAGGGGGATGTGGCGCAGGGGCATCGCGTTGCCGGGCTCGGGCTCGACGGGGCCCGTGCTCGACGAGACCACCGTGGCGCCGACGCGCAGCCCGTTGGGGGCGGGGATGTAGCGCCGGATCCCGTCGGAGTACTCGACGAGCGCGATGTGGCAGGTGCGGTTGGGGTCGTACTCGACTCCCAGCACCTTGCCCTCGACCCCGTCGCGATCGCCGCGCCGGAAGTCGATGACGCGGTACATCCGCTTGTGGCCCCCGCCGATGCCGCGCGAGGTCGTGCGCCCGGTGTTGTTGCGGCCCCCGCTCTTGGGGAGGGGGCGGAGCAGGGACTTCTGCGGGGACTTGCGCGTCACCTCGGCGTGGGCGTTGACGGAGGCGTTGCGCCGGCCTGCGCTCGTCGGTTTGTAGATCTTGATCGGCATGGTCTATTCCCGCGGGCGCTCTCAGAACAGGTCGATCGTGTCCTCCGCGTGTAGGCGGACGGTGGCCTTCTTGGTGGTGGGCTCGGCGACGAGCCCGGAGCGCGTCCGGCGCAGCCGGCCCTTGCGGTTCTGCGTGGAGACGTCGAGCACGCGGACGCCGTAGAGCTTCTGGACCGCGTCCTTGACCTGGGTCTTGGTGGCGGTCCGGTCCACGAGGAAGGAGTAACGCTTGAGCTCGTTCATCCCGAACGTGCTCTTCTCCGTGAGGATGGGGCGCTTGATGACGTCGATGGGCTTCATCGGGGCGCCTCCGCGCCGCGCCGACCCTTCGGATCGAGCTTGGCGTCCTTGCCGGTCTGGGAGCTGGGCCCGCTGAGCCAGGCCTCCAGCTCGCCCCGGCCGATGACCAGGAAGCGGTGGTTGAGCATGTTGAAGCAGGTGAGCTGGTCGGCCCGGCAGAGGGTGACGTCGTCGAGGTTGCGGGCGCTCAGGCGGGCGTGGGCCGAGGCCTCGCCGTCCATGCCCAGGGCGACGAGGGTCGAGGCGTCGGCCTTCACGGCCCGGAGGAAGGCGGCGAACTCGCGGGCCTTGGGGGCGGCGAGCTCGAGCCGGTCGATGACGCGGACCTCGTTGTCCACCAGCTTGGCGAGGAGGGCGTTGCGGTTGGCCTTGCGCCGCATCTTCTTGGGCATGTCGAGGTGGTAGTGCTCGCGCGAGCGCTTCTTGGAGTGGCCGTGCCCGCCGCCGCGGAAGAGGTTGGCCTTGCGGTCGCCGTGCCGGGCGTTGCCGGTGCCCTTCTGCTTGTAGATCTTGCGGGTCGAGCCCTCGACCTGGTGGCGGTTCCGGGTGCGGGCCGAGCCCTGGCGGAGATTGGCGTGGTAGCAGACGTAGGCCTGCTTGATGAGCGCCGGGCGGACCTCGCCGCCGAGCGACGCCTCGTCGATGGTGAGGGCCCCCACCCGGGCGCCCTGCATGTTGAAGACGGGGACATCCATCGTGTCGTTCCTCGCCCGACGCCTCAGGCCCCGCCCCTGCGGGGTGCTCGCCTATCCGGCCGCCGCCTGTCGCCCTTCTCGGGTCCCCCCGGCCACGCGCCGGGGTGGTGCGGCTCGGAATCGACTCGGCCGTCGATCCACTCCTGTCTGCGTCCGGCGGTTTCGGGTCGTCCGACCCTCCGGACCGGCGGGTGCGCCATGCTCGGCCCCGCCGCGTTCATCCTTCCCAACCCGACTCCGCTCACTCCACGTCGAACTCCACTCCCACTACTTGCTCTGGGCCGCGGCCAGCTTCTTGGCCTTGCTGCGGTAGAGGCGGATCGCCGGTCGCACCTCGACCAGGCCCCGGTTGGGGCCGGGGACCGGCCCCTTGACCAGGAGGAGGTTGCGCTCCGCGTCGGTGCGGACCACGTCGAGACTGCGGGTGGTGACGCGCTCGGCGCCCATGTGGCCGGGCATGCGCTTGCCCAGGGCCAGGCCGCCGCCGAAGCCGCGGTTCGAGCAGTACCCGCCGATCGAGCCCGGGGAGCGGTGCTTGCGCTCCGTGCCGTGCGAGGCGAACATGCCCTTGAAGTGGTGGCGCTTCATCACGCCCGCGAAGCCCTTGCCCTTGCTGGTGGCGCTGACGTCGACGTAGAGCTGTCCGTCGAGGTCCTTGACGGTGAGCTGCTGGCCCACCTGGAACCGGCCCGCGTCGGCGGCGCTGACGCGGAACTCGCGGTGGTGGCGCTTGGGCGTGGTGCCCGCCCGGGCGTCGTGGCCGATCAGGGGCATGCTCGAGTTGCGCGCCTTGATCTCGCCGAAGCCGACCTGAACGGCGGCGTAGCCGTCGCGCTCGGGCGTGCGGATCTGCGTGACGACGCAGGGGCCCAGCTCGATGACCGTCACGGGCGTGCTCACGCCGTCGGCGCCGAGCACCCGCGTCATCCCGATCTTCGTTCCCAGCAGCGTGATGCCCATCGTCGTCTCTTGGTCGGGTCCCCGTCGAACACACCGGGCCGGCCCGCGGGGGCCGACCCGAATCGTCTACGCCTTGATCTTGATGAACACCCCGGCCGGAACCACGAGCCTGTTGAGCGCCTCGACCGTCCGGGCGTTGGGCTCGGAGATGTCGATGATCCGCTTGTGCGTGCGGATCTCGTACTGCTCCCGGCTCTTCTTATCGATGAAGGGGCTGCGCAGGACGGTGTAGCGCTCGATGCGCGTGGGGAGCGGGATCGGGCCGGCCACCTTGGCGTTGGTCCGCTTGGCGTGCTCGACGATCTCGCGCGCCGACGCGTCGAGCGCGATGTGGTCGTACGCCTCCATTCGGATTCGGATCTTGCCGCCGGTCATTCGCGCCTCGCTGCCGCCACGTCCTCGGTCATCCGGCGGGCGGAGCTCCGTCCCGGCGACCGCCGCCGGTTCGGGCCAGCCCGCGTCCAATCCTTGATCCCGGGTGCGAAACCTCGCGGCGCCCGGTCGGGCTCCGCCCCACCGTTCCGCCTCCCGGGTTCTTTCGAGCCGAAAAGCTTACGGACCTCCCGCCTAATGTCAACACACCCCCGGCCGGACGTGGGTGTGGACTCTCGGACCCCCCTCTCCCCAGCCCGCGCCGCCCTACCCCCCGGACCCAGAACCGACCGCCCGGCGCTCACGGAGAGCCTACTGGCCGGACGATCCACCCCCCGGAACGATCCGCCCGCACTCCGGAAACAGGACCCTCCGCCATGGCCACGCCCGTAGCGATCGTCACCGCCCTCTGCCTCGCCGCGGCCGTCCTCCAGCCGGCCCAGCCGGCGAATCCACCTGGCGCCGCCCCGGCCCGGGATCCGGGCACCGTCGTGCTGAGCCCGACGCCTTTCCGAGTCGAGGCGGTGGGCCTGAGCATGTACCTGCCCGAGGGGGCCAAGGCCGAAACCACGACGATCGGGGAGCGGACGAGCTCCCAGATCGTCCCCGCCGAGGCCAACCCGACGTGGCTCATGCTGGTCGAGACCCCCAAGAGCACCAACGCCCGGACCTCGCCCGAGGAGGTCGCCACGGCGGTTCTGAATCAGCTTCTGGGCTCGGTCGGCGTGGTGGATGCCGACCACAAGCTCGTCTCCACGAGGGGAACGGTCCTGAAGCCCGTTTCCCGCCTCTCCCTGGCCACGGACACCCCCGGGGTGACCCTGGAGGGGGCGCGGTTTTACGTCAAGCTGCCGGGCCAGAAGAACGAGGCGCCCGTGGTGCGGGCCTACACCGCCGTGAGCGTGGGGTCGGGACGGTTCGTGACCTTCGAGCTCCGCACGACCGAGGGCGCCTACCCCAAGGCGGCGCCGATCTACGAGACCATCGTGGGCACCGCTCGGTTCGAGGACCCCAGCGCCCTGGAGGCCTCGCGCGGCGCCGCGGTGGAGGCGGGGGTCGGCCTGCTGGCATCGCTGGGCCAGTCCGATTACGACGCCCTCTTCGGCGCCCGTCAGGACGCCTGGTTCCGCATTTACACGCCCTCCAAGACGGGCGTGGAGAGCGACGCCAAGGAACTCGGGTACAAGCGATTCCAGGCCTGGGCCGGGTCGCGCGGCGAGCTCGACCCCGCGCGTGACCGGTCGTCCTGGTCGGCGGCGGACCGTCAGCCGGGCTACCTGATCCGCATCGAGGCCCGGCAGCTTCTCGAGAACCAGATGATCGACTCGAGCGGCACGTACTTCATGTCGGCCGACCGCAAGGAGGAGGCCTGGGTATTGGCCAACACCATCCGCGACACGCTCGGGCGTGAGAAGCCGGCGACGCTGGTCGAGACGGGCGCCCGCACCGGGGCGAAGATGAACGTGGCTATCCGGGGCACCGGGCAGGAGAACACCTCGGTCCGGCCGTTCATCCCGGAGAACGGGTACCTGACCCAGGTGGAGCAGTTCGTGCTGCCGCAGCTGCTGACCAAGCGCGGCATCGCCGGCGAGTACGGGTTCTACTCGTATAACAGCAAGACGAGCAATGTTCGGGTCCGTCGCGATGTGCTCAGCCATCCCGGCACGCAGCCCTCGCTGTGGCAGCTGGTCTCCCGGATGGCCGAGGATGAGCCCTCCCAGACCGCGCTCTACTCCGAGCGCGGGCAGCTGATGCGGTTGCAGATGGCCAACGGGGGCGTGGTGGAGCCGATCGAGCTCGCGCGGCTCGTTGAACTCTGGAAGGCCAAGAACCTGCCGATGAAGTGACCCGCCCGAGGCCCCGGGTGGGTGTTCGGCCCCGGGGGTCAGGCCACGGTGCCGGCCGGAATCCGCCGCGCCCGCGTGGATTCGCCGGTACCATGTCTCCCATCGCCCTACTCGGGGGGCCGGGAGGCATCTTCATGCGGCAGGACATTCGGCGTCTTCTGTTGGTGGTTTCGGGCCCGGCGCTGCTGTTCGCGTGGGCCGGGTGCGCCACGAGCAAGCCCGGCGCCGGGGCGGAGGCGACCTCGCCGGGCGCGCCGGCGCCCGGCGCCGAGGGAGCCATCGACCTCGACACGTACGAGGGCCCGATGGTGGTGATGAACGGGAAGTTCGAGCCCGCGCCGCAGATTCCCATGGGCGACCCGGCGACGATCGAGCGGATCATCGACGAGGGCAAGAACCGCAACCAGGTGATGGACCACCTGACCTACCTGTGCACGCAGATCGGGGCGCGCCTGACGGGCTCGACGAACGTGGATCGCGCCAACCGCTGGACGGCCGAGAAGTTCGGCGAGTTCGGCCTGCAGAACGTCCACCTCTGGGAGTGGGGCACGATCGAGACGCGGTTCGATCGCGGTCTCTGCACCGGGCGCGTGGTGATCGCGCGCACGAACGCGCCCGGGGGCGGCGAGGGCCAGTTCCGGCGCGATGGCGGTCCGGGCGGCGGCGGGCCCGGTGGCGGGGGTCCGGGCGGCGGCGGACCGGGGGGCGGGGCTCAGCCCGGGGGGAACAACCCCGACTACCGGGTGCTTCGCGAGATGGAGTTCACCACGCCGGCCTGGTCGCGCGGGACCGAAGGGCCGGTGCGGGGGCCGGTCATCAAGATGCCCGCCACCGAGGAGGAGTACGTCGCGGTCAAGGACAAGCTCAAGGGCGCCTGGGTCCTGGTGAAGCGCCCGTCGATCGGGCAGCCCGGGGGCGTGCGTCCGCGCGGGAGCGGGCGCGCCGCGATGTGGCGCGAGGCGCGGGAGAAGGTCGCCGGGGGGGCCGACCCCGCGACGCTGCCCTTCGACCAGCGCATCATCTTCGACGGCGTGGCGGGCTTCCTGACCTCGTCGCGCGACGAGCGCGTCTCGACCGGCGGGTCGGGCGGCTGGCGCACGATGAAGCCCGAGGACGTGGCGCCGGACCTCGAGATCTCGGTCCGCGCGTCCGACTACGACTTCATCAACTCGTACCTGGCCGACGGGAACCCGATCGAGATCGAGTTCGATCTGAAGCACGAGTTCATTCCCGGGCCGCACCCGGTGTACAACACGGTCGCGGAGATTCCCGGCACCACATGGCCCGACGAGCTCGTGATCGTCAGCGCCCACCTGGACTCGTGGAACGGGCCGGGCTCGCAGGGAACGACCGACAACGGCACCGGCTCCGCGGTCACGCTCGAGGCGGCGCGGATCCTGATGGCCGTGGGCGCCCAGCCCAAGCGGACCATCCGCTTCGTTCACTGGACGGGCGAGGAGCAGGGCCTGCTCGGCTCGAGGGCGTACGTGGCGCACCTGAAGGAGACCGGAGAGCTCGACCGGATCTCGGCGGTGTTCGTCGACGACGGCGGCACCAACTACGAGGGCGGGCTCCAGTGCACCTTCGAGCAGGCGCCGATGCTCGCGGCCGCCAC